>JAGVSZ010000437.1 GCA_019137045.1 Betaproteobacteria bacterium | reverse complement strand
CCACCATCCACAACATGGCGGAGTCCGAGGAGGCCCACATCATCACCGAGCAGTACCGCGTGGGCGAGCCCTACCGCACCAAGGAGGTGGGCGAGGGGCTGATCTCGGGGGTGCTCGCGGCGATGGGGAACGCGGTGTACGACGCCACCGGGGTGCGGCTCCACTCGACGCCGTTCAGCGCCGAGAAGATCCTCGAGGGCCTGCGGCGGCTCGAGTACCAGGCGAAGACGCGGCGCAAGGTCGCGGCCGAGGCGGCCGGCGCATGAGCGTCGCGGGCATCACCTACTGGAACGAGCGCCTGGAGCGCATGGCGCGCCCGGCGCTCGAGCGCCACCAGTTCGACCTGCTGCGCGAGCAGCTCGGGTACGTGCGCAGCCGCAGCCCGTTCTACCGGCGCAAGCTGGACGCGGCCGGCGTCGTCCCGCAGGAGATCCGCACGCTCGAGGACCTGCGCCGGCTGCCGTTCACCGAGAAGGACGAGCTGCGCGAGAGCCAGGAGCGGCTCCCGCCCTGGGGCGACTTCGCCTGCATCGCGCCGAAGGACGCGGTGCGCGTGTTCCAGACCTCGGGCACGACCGGGCGCCCGGTGCGCGTGATGCTGAGCCGCAAGGACTGGCACGAGAACTTCTACGAGCAGTTCAGCTACTTCCGCTGCGGGTTCGGGCTGACCGAGGACGACGTGCTCTTCGTCCCCTTCAACTACGGTCTCTTCGTCGCGTGGTGGGGCTTCCAGATGGCGATGGAGCGCGCCGGCCTGATGGTGATCCCCGGCGGAGGGCTGAGCTCGAAGGACCGCCTGCGCGCGATGCTCGACTGGGGGGCGACGGTCGTCTGCGGCACGCCCTCGTACCTGCTCTACCTCGCCGAGACGGCGCGCAAGCACGGCATCGACCTGCCGGGCTCGCCGATCCGCAGGATCGTGGCCGCGGGCGAGCCGGGCGCGGCGGTGCTCGCCACCAAGAAGGCGCTCGAGTCGCAGTGGGGCGCGGAGTGCTTCGACGACGTCGGCTCGACCGAGATCAGCAACTTCGGCTTCGAGTGCACCTGCCACCAGGGCACGCACGTGGTGGAGAGCATGCTGCTCGCCGAGGTGCTCGACCCGGAGACCCAGGCGCCGCTGCCCGACGGCGTGGTGGGCGAGCTCGTCCTCACCAACCTGTGCTGCGAGAGCATGCCGCTCATCCGCTACCGCACGCGCGACCTGGTGCGCTTCAACCGCCAGACGTGCGAGTGCGGGCGCACGTTCCTGCGGCTCGACGGCGGGATCCTCGGCCGCACCGACGACATGTTCCAGTTCGCCGGCGTGAACATCTTCCCGACCCAGGTGCAGAACCTGCTGCACGGCGTGGACGACTTCTCGCAGGAGTGGCAGCTGGTGGTGCCCCCGATGGGCAGCGGCCGCCACCTGCGCATCCGCGTCGAGCCGGCGAACGAGCAGGTCGCGCGCGCGCGCATCGACGCCGCGCGCGAGTACCTGGTCGAGACCGTGAAGTACCGCGTCGGGGTGACCCCGGACGTCGAGGTGTGCGCGATCGGCAGCCTGCCGCGCGTCGAGGGCAAGGCGCGCCGGGTGGTGCGCGAGACCGCCTGATGGGCGCGGCCGGCGCCCTCGCGTCGCCGCCCCGGAGGCGGGCCGACGGGGTGCTCTCGCCGCTGGTGCTGGTGAAGGGCGCGGGCGAGATGGCGAGCGCGGTCGCCTGGCGGCTGTACATGGCCAACCTGCGGCGGATCTGCCTGCTCGACCTGGCGAGCCCGCTGTGCGTGCGGCGGCGGGTGTCGTTCTGCACCGCGCTCGAGTCGGGCGCGGCCGAGGTCGAGGGCGTGCGCGCGTGGCGCGCGCGCAGCCGGGTCGAGATCGAGGCCGCCTGGCGCGCGCGCGCGCTCGCGGTGGTGAGCACCGACGACTGGGCGCGGAGCGCGCGGATCGAACCCGAGGTGGTCATCGACGCCATCCTCGCCAAGCGCAACACCGGCACGCGCAAAGCCGACGCGTCGCTCGTGATCGCGCTCGGGCCGGGGTTCGAGGCGGGCGCCGACTGCCACCTGGTCATCGAGACCAACCGCGGCCACGATCTCGGGCGCATCCTCGTCGCCGGGAGCGCGGAGCCCAACACCGGCGTCCCGGGCGCGATCGCGGGGTACACGGACGAGCGCGTGCTCCGGGCGCCCGCGGCGGGCGTCTTCCGGTCGGAGCGCGCGATCGGGGACCGGGTCGCGCAGGGCGAGGTGATCGGCGAGGTCGCGGGGCAGCCGGTCGCGGCGAGCCTCGCGGGGGTGCTGCGCGGCCTCATCCGTCCCGGCACGCTCGTCGAGCGCGGGCTCAAGCTCGGCGACATCGACCCGCGCGGCCGCGCCGAGTACTGCGACACGATCTCCGACAAGGCGCGGGCGATCGCCGGCGCTGCGCTGGAGGCGGTGCTGCGCTACCGCAACGTGTGACGCCGCCGGCGCGGCGCGCGGCGCCGCGTCACCCGGGCGCAGTCGCGGCCGCCTGCCCGGCGCCCTCCGGCGCGCGATGCTTGATCCGGTAGGCGAGCTGCGCCCGGGTGAGCCCGAGCATGCGCGCCGCCAGGGAAAGATTGCCGCGCGCGCGGCTCACCGCGGATTCGAGCATCAGCTGCTCGACCTGCTCCAGCGTCATCGTCCCCGCGAGCACCGCCTCGCACAGCGCCTTGCACGGGCCGTGCTCGGGCACGTCGAGGTCGCCGCGGCTGTCCAGGCCGAGCTCCCCGGCGGCCGCGTCCTCCCAGGACGCGAACAGGTGGTTGATCTCGACCCGGCCGTTGTGCGGGGCGAGGATCACGCCGCGCTCGATCGTGTGGCGCAGCTCGCGGATGTTGCCCGGCCAGCTGTAGGTGAGCAGCGCCTTCTTGGCCTTGTCGGTGAACCCGGCGAGCTTCTTGCCGTGCAGCGCCTGGTACTTCTCGAGGAACCGCTTGGCGAGCGGACGGATGTCCTCGCGTCGCTCCCGCAGCGGCGGAATGCGGATCTGGTAGGCGTTCAGGCGGTAGAAGAGGTCGGTCCGGAAGCGGCCCTCCCGGGCGAGCTGCTGAAGGTCGCGGTTGGTCGCGGCCACCAGGCGCACGTTGACGCGGCGCGTGCGGTGGTCGCCCAGGCGCTCGACCTCGCCGTCCTGCAGCACGCGCAGCAGCTTCGCCTGCGCGGAGAGCGGCAGGTCGCCGACCTCGTCCAGGAACAGCGTCCCGCCGTGCGCGCGCTCGAAGCGCCCGGGGCGGGACACCTGCGCCCCGGTGTAGGCGCCCTTCTCGACGCCGAAGAGCTCGGACTCGACCAGCTCCTGCGGGATCGCCGCGCAGTTGATGGCGACGAACGGCTCGGCGGCGCGCGGCCCGCTGTCGTGCAGCCGGCGCGCGAAGAGCTCCTTGCCGACGCCGGTCTCGCCGAGCAGCAGCACCGTGATGTGCGTCCCGGCGGCCTTCTTGAGCAGCTCGTAGGCGAGCTTGAAGCCGGCCGACTCGCCGACCATGTCCCCGGGCAGCCGCTCCGTCGCGCCGATGGTCGAGCGCAGCTCCGCGACCTGCGACTGCAGGTCGTGCAGCTGGTCGGCGATCGACTCCGGGTTGAAGTACTTCATGTGCTCGGCCGCGTCCGCCCACTCCTCGACCGGCTTGCCGACGATCGAGCAGTGCGCGTCGCCGGCGCCGGCGCACTCGACCTCCTTGTAGAGGATGGGGCGGCCCATGAACGCGGAGGTGTAGCCGCAGGCGTAGCCGATCTGCGTCCAGCACACCGGCTCGTGGTGGATGCCGAAGTCGCGCCGGTGCGACTGCCCCTCCCACGAGTTTTCCCACAGGAACTCGCCGTGGAACTTCCCGCGCGCGCGGTCCACCTCGAGCCGGATCGGGGTCACCAGCACGATGCCCTCGAGGGTGTGCAGCTGCGGGCCGGTCATGAACGCCTCGACGTCGCTCGCGCAGCCGGTGCGGCCGCGCGCGAGCTCCGCGTCGCGCACGCCGGACGCGTAGCCCATGCGCGTCAGCAGGCCCTTGGCCCGCTCCAGCCCGAGCGTGTCGACCAGCTCCTTGCGCAGCGACGCCTGGGCGTCGGCGTGCACCAGCAGCATGCGGTGCTCGTGCAGCCAGATGTGGCCGGTCTCGGCGCAGAAGTGCACCTGCGAGCGCAGGTCGCCGAGGCCGCGCTGCGCGAGCTTCCTCATCCGGGTCACGAGGCCCTCCGCCCGAGTCGAGCCCCGTTCTTACGCCCGCACCGCGCGCGGCCGTGTGATCTCACTCAAAGACTTGACGAATTGATGAAACCGTCAGCGGATTCGCTCCGCGCGGACCCGAATTGATCAAATCATCACGCTGCGGCGCGTCGAAGCCCGCCGTGCCCCGGGGCGGCGCCGCGCATGCGGAGCCGGTCCAGCGCGCGCCGGGGCGGCGCGCCACGCCCCGCGCTCCGGGCCGGGACGGCGACTCGCCGCAGGCGCGCAAGGAGCGTTGTGCGCTGCGATGGCACGGTCGTTGCAGAGGGAGCGCGATCGAGCGCGACGCCTCGTGCCGGAACCGAGAGGAGGAGACATGGCGAATTTTCCGAACCCCCACGACCTCAAGACCATCCCGGGGACCGAGGGATGGGAGCGGATGTATCCGTACCAGTATCAGTTCGTGACCGACGACCCGGAACGCAAGGCCTACGAGGAGAAGACCTTCTGGTTCTACGACGGGCTGCACTACCCGGAGCCGCTGTACCCGTTCGACACCATCTGGGACGAGGCCTGGTACCTCGCCCTCTCGCAGTACAACAACCGCATCTTCCAGGTGCCGCCGGTGCGCGGCGTGGACCACCGCATCATCAACGGCTACGTGTACATCTCGCCGGTGCCGGTGGCCGACCCGAAGGAGATCGAGGCGCGCGTGCCCAACTTCATGGAGCGCGCCGGCTACTACTACAAGAACTGGGACGCGCTCGAGGAGAAGTGGAAGCAGAAGATGAAGAACACCATCGACGAGCTCGCGGCGCTGCAGATTCCGCAGCTGCCCGAGATGGAGGACATCCGCGTGGTGACCGAGGCCCTCGGCGAGTCGAAGGGGTTCCACCTGATCAAGGCCTACGACGACCTGATCAACCTCGGCATCCGGTGCTGGCAGTACCACTTCGAGTTCCTCAACCTCGGGTACGCCGCGTACGTCTTCTTCCTCGACTTCGTCCAGAAGCAGTTCCCGAGCATCCCGCTCCAGCGCGTCACCCAGATGATCTCGGGCATCGACGTGATCATGTACCAGTCCGACGAGGAGCTGAAGAAGCTCGCGCGCCGGGCGATCGAGCTGGGCGTGGACCAGGCGGTCACTTTCAGCCAGGAGTGGTCGGAGGTCGAGCCGGCGCTGAAGAAGCTGGCGCAGGGCCAGCAGTGGCTGGCCGATCTCGACCGCGCCCGCGACCCGTGGTTCTACATCTCCACCGGCACCGGCTGGTACCACCACGACCGCTGCTGGAACGACGCGATGAACGTGCCGCTCTCGGGCATCGCGACCTACATCCAGAAGCTCAAGCAGGGGGTGAGCATCGAGCGGCCGATGGCCCAGGTGCGCGCCGAGCGCGAGCGCATCACCGCCGAGTACCGCGCCCTGATCCAGAGCGAGGAGGACCGCAAGACCTTCGACGAGCTGCTCGGGACCGCGAAGACCGTGTTCCCCTACGTCGAGAACCACCTCTTCTACGTCGAGCACTGGTTCCACTCGATCTTCTGGAACAAGGTGCGCGAGGTGGGGGCGATCCTGCAGGAGCACGGGATCATCGCCGAGGTCGAGGACGTGTGGTATCTGCGGCGCGACGAGATCAAGCAGGCGCTGTGGGACGTCGTCACCGCCTGGGCGACCGGGGTCAAGCCGCGCGGCGCGAAGACCTGGCCGCAGGAGGTCGCGTGGCGCAAGGGCGTGCTGGAGAAGTTCCGCCAGTGGAGCGCGCCGCCGGCGATCGGCACCGCGCCCGAGGTGATCAACGAGCCGTTCACGATCGTGCTCTGGGGCGTGACCAACAAGTCCCTCGCCGACTGGGCGTCGGTCCAGGCGGTCAAGGACCCGGCGAGCGTGAGCGAGCTGAAGGGCTTCGCCGGCAGCCCGGGCGTCATCGAGGGCAAGGCGCGGGTGTGCAAGACCGTGGACGAGGTGCGCGCCCTGCAGGAGGGCGAGATCCTGGTCGCACCGACCACCTCGCCGTCGTGGGCGCCCGCCTTCGCCAAGATCAAGGCCTGCGTGACGGACGTGGGCGGCGTGATGAGCCACGCCGCGATCGTCTGCCGCGAGTACGGGATGCCGGCGGTGGTCGGCACCGGCCACGCGACCAAGATCATCAAGACCGGCATGACGCTCAGGGTGGACGGCTCGACCGGCGCGGTGGCGATCGCGCGCTAGGGGAACGGCGCCGCGCGGCGGCGACACCGCCGCGCGGCGCGTGAGCCGACATCCATGCAACGCGACGCGGCCGTCACGGCGCCGGAGCTCTGCTGGTTCCAGGAGGTGAACCAGGGGGCGGTGGCGCTCGTCGGCGGCAAGTGCGCCTCGCTCGGCGAGCTGATCAACGCCGGCGTGCGCGTCCCGCCCGGCTTCGCGCTCACCACCGCGGGCTTCCGCCGCTTCGTCCGCGAGGGCGGCATCGCCGGCGAGCTCGCGCGCGCGCTCGCCGGCATCGATCACGAGGACCTGGCCGCGCTCGAGGCGCGGAGCCGCGAGCTGCGCGCGCTGGTCGAGTCGACCCCCTTCTCGGCCGCGCTCGAGGACCTGATCGCGGAGCACTACCGCCGGCTCAGCCTCGTCTGCTGCCTGTCCGCGACGCCGGTGGCGGTGCGCTCGAGCGCCACCGCCGAGGACCTGCCCGGGGCGAGCTTCGCCGGCCAGCAGGACACCTACCTCTGGATCCGCGGCGTGGACGAAGTGCTCGCGCACGTCCGGCGCTGCATGGGGAGCCTCTTCACCGCGCGCGCGATCGCCTACCGCGCGCGCATGGGGTTCGCGCACGACCAGGTCGCGATCAGCGTCGGGGTGCAGAAGATGGCCAATTCGTTCGCCGCGGGGGTGATGTTCACGCTCGACCCGGCGAACGGCGACCGCTCGGTGATCGCGATCGACGCCAACTTCGGCTTCGGGGAGTCGGTGGTGTCCGGCGAGGTCACGCCCGACCACTTCGTGGTCAACAAGGTCTCGCTCGACATCATCGAGCGCACCATCTCGCGCAAGGAGCGCTGCTACACGGTCGACTTCGGCGCCCAGCGCGCGCGCGCCCAGGACGTGCCGTTCGAGCGCCAGACCGTGCAGTCGGTCATCGACGAGGAGGTGATCGAGCTCGCGCAGATGGGCAAGCGCATCGAGGGCCACTACGGCCGGCCGATGGACATCGAGTGGGCGGTGGACAAGGACCTGCCCGCGGGCGGCAACATCTTCATCCTGCAGGCGCGCCCGGAAACGGTGTGGGCCTCCAGGCAGCGCGGCGCGCCGGCGCGCGCGGCGACGTCGGCCCTCGACCACATCCTGCACGGGATGCTCGCCGGGCGGCGCATCGGGTGACGAATCTCAGACGGAGGAGCGGCAGATGAAACGCATGGAAGTGAGGCCGATCGACGACCTGCGCAGCTACATCGAGGCGTGCGAGGCGCACGGCATGCTGCACCGGGTGAAGACCGAGGTCGACTGGAAGTGGGAGCTGTGCCACGTCTCGAAGGTGAACGAGGAGCAGAAGGGCCCGGCGCTGCTCTACGAGAACGTGAAGGGCTACCGCATCCCGGTGTTCACCAGCGCCTTCACCACGCCGCAGCGGCTGGCGCTCGCGCTCGAGCAGGACCCGGCGCTCTCCATGAGCCAGCTCTCGAAGAAGTGGATGGAGCTCACCACCAAGCAGATGATCAAGCCGCGCTTCGTCGACCGGCCCGCGGTGATGGAGAACGTGCTGGAAGGCGCCGCGGTGGACATCGAGAAGTTCCCCAGCCCGTGGTTCTACCCGGACGACGGCGGGCGCTTCTTCGTCACCGCCGGCTACCTGGTGACCCGGGACCCGGACACGGGCTGGACCAACCTCGGCACCTACCGCTCGCAGGTGCTGGGCAAGGACATCCTCGGCTCGCAGATCATCAAGGGCAAGCACGGCGACATGCACATGAAGAAATACCAGGAGCGCGGCGAGCTCATGCCGGCCGCGGCCGTGGTCGGCTGCGACCCGGTGCTGTTCCTGGCCGGCTCGACGCTGGTGAGCGCGCAGACCGACGAGTACGACATCGCCGGGTCGCTGCGCGGCCGGCCGGTGCCGGTGTTCAAGTCCGAGCTCACCGGCCTCACGCTGCCGGCGAACGCGGAGATCATCGCCGAGGGCTGGATCGACCCGAACGAGCTGATGGACGAGGGGCCGTTCGGCGAGTACACCGGCTACTACTCGGGCAACAAGGGCAAGGACTACCCCAAGCCGGTGCTGCGCATCAAGCGCATCCTGCACCGCAACGACCCGGTGTTCTGGGCGACCACGGTCGGCAAGCCGATCAACGACATCCACATGATCCAGTCGCTCAACCGCACCGCGACGCTGTGGTACGACCTCGAGACCATGAAGGTGCCGGGCATCCAGAGCGTGTACATCCCGCCCGAGGCGTGCGGCCGGTTCTGGGTGGTGGTATCGGTGAGGCAGATGTACCCCGGCCACTCGAACCACGTGGGCAACGCGGTGATCGCGAGCACGACCGGCCACTACGGCGTGAAGGGCGTCATCACGGTGGACCACGACATCGCGGCCGACGACTGGGACCGCGTGTGGTGGGCGCTCGCCACGCGCTTCGACCCGAAGCGCTCGGCGCAGATCATCGACCGCGGGCGCTCCACGCCGCTCGACCCGGGGCTGCCGATCGAGGCGCGCGAGATCACCAGCCGCATCCTCCTCGACGCCTGCACGCCGTTCGAGTGGAAGAACCGCCCGAGCGAGATCTTCATGGACCGGGCGGTGCTGCAGAAGGTGTCCGACCGCTGGAACGAGTACGGCTTCAAGGGCTCGAGCCCGGTCGCCGACATGATCCCGCGGCTCACGCGCCCCGAGGCGCCCAAGAAGGCGAAGGCCTGAGCGCGCGGGCGGACGCCGGGAAGGGGGCGCGGCATGAAGGCGCGGAAAGGCATCGTCATCGTCTGCAACCTGGACACGCGCGGGGAGGACATCGTCTTCGTCAGGCAGCTGATCGCGGACCGCGGCCACGAGCCGATCCTCCTCGACTTCAGCATGGAGGAGCCCCCGCCCTTCGCGGGCGACATCCGCACCGAGGAGGTCGCCGCGCGCGGCGGGCTGCCGATCGAAGTGGTGCGCGAGAAGTACCGCTCCGACCGCGACGCCGCCACGAACAACCAGATCGCCGGCGCCGCGGCGATCGTCCGGGACCTGCTTGAACAGGGCCGCGTCCACGGCGTGATCGGCATCGGCGGCGGTACCGCCACCCTGGTCGCCACCTCGATCATGAGAGAGCTTCCGTTCGGGATGCCGAAGCTCATGGCCTCGCCGATGGCCGCGCATCCCGCCTACATCGACAAGTACGTCGGCACGCGCGACATCACCATGCACCACACGGTGCTCGACATCGTCAAGATGAATCCGCTGCTCAAGGCGCAGATCATCAACGCGGTCGGCGCGATCTGCGGGATGGTCGAGATGACCCAGGGGACCGACATCCGGTTCGACAAGCCGTGCGTCGCCGTGTCGTCGTTCGGGTTCGGCGAGATGGCGGTGCAGGCGGCGCTGGGGATGCTGGAGGAGGCGGGCTTCACGCCGATCGTCTGCCACGCGCAGGGCAAGGGCGACCGGGCGATGGAGGAGATGATCCGCGACGGCGCCTTCCACGGGGTGCTCGACCTGTGCATCGGCGGGGTGATGGAGCATCTCTTCAAGGGCAACCGCGACCCGGGGCCGGACCGGCTCATGGCGGCGGTCGACGCCGGCATCCCGATGGTGCTCGCGCCCTGCGGGCTCGACATCCTGTCCTACGGCGGCCGGGCGGACATGCTCGAGCGGACGAAGGACCGCCCGCAGTACGTGCAGGACGCGCTGCGCGTGCAGGTCCGCACCACCGCCGACGAGCTGCGCCGGGCGGCCGAGGTGATCGCCGACCGGCTGAACCGCGCCCGCGGGCCGTGGACCTTTCTCGTCCCGCTGCAGGGCTGGTCGTCGCTCGACAAGGCGGGGCGGCCGATCTTCGATCCGGCTGCCGACGCGGCGTTCGTCGCGCGCCTGAAGGAGAAGGTCGCCGACCGCGGCCGCATCAGGGAAGTGGACCTGCATCTCTACACGCCGCAGTTCGCCCGGGTCGCGGTGGACGAGTTCGCGCGGCTCTTCGCGGCGGCGCAGGCGGCTGCGGCGCCGGGGCACGCCCGCGCCGCGGGCGGCGCGTGACGGAGGCGCGGCGATGATCGTCGGCAACTGGATGCGGCGCGACCCGGTCACGATCGGCGGCGATGCGCTCGTCTCGGAGGCCGAGCGCATCCTGACCGAGCGCAACGTGCACGCGCTGCCGGTGGTGGAGGCGGGGCGCCTGAGGGGGCTGCTCACGCGCGCGAGCTGCGCGCGGGCGGCCGGCTTCGTCGCGCGCAGCCAGAGCCCGGACGAGTTCGCCTTCTTCGCGCACCGGCTCGCGGTGAGGGACATCATGGTGCGCAACCCCGCCACCGTGACCGTGGACGACACGATGGAGCACTGCCTGTTGAAGGGCCAGGAGCTCGGCGTCGGGCAGTTCCCGGTGCTCGACGGCGAGCGCGTCGTCGGCCTCGTCTCGGCGCACGAGATCTTCCAGCTCACCGCCCAGTTCCTGGGCGCGCGCGAGAAGTGGAGCGGCATCACGCTCGCCCCGGTCGCGCTCGGCCCCGGCACCCTCGGCCGCATCGCCGCGACCGTGGAGGCCGCGGCGGCGACCCTCTGCGCGCTCTACCCGATCGGCCAGGACGATGCGTCCGACCTCGCCGGCGCAACGGGGAAGCGCGTGATCGTGCGCTGCGTGACGCCCGACGTCGGCGCGGTCGCGCGCGCGCTGGAGGCCGCCGGCTATCGCGTGCTCGAGCAGGCCGCGCAGGTCCAGTCGCGCTGAAGCGGACCGTCCGCGGGAGCGGGGCGCCGTGCGGCGCGCCGCACGGCCGCCTGCCCGCCGCGCCGGGCGCCGCGCGCTACTTCTTCGGCAGGTGGGCGTCGACGTTCTTCGCGTCGATCAGCTCGTGCTTGATGTACACCTGCTGCTTGTACTTCTCGCCCTTCAGGTAGCCGGCCAGCACGTCCACGCCGAGGCGTCCCCACAGCACGGGGTTGATCTCGACGGTCATGCCGAGCGCGCCGTCCTTGACGCCCCGCAGGCCGGGCGGCACGCCGTTCATGCCGGTGACCACCACCTTGCCCTTCTTGCCGGCGGCGGCGACCGCCTGCGCGGCGCCGAGCGCCACGTCGTCGTTCGCCGCGTAGATCGCGGCCAGATCCGGGTTCGCGACCAGCGCGTCCTCCGCCTGCTTCAGGCCGCGCTCGCGGGTGAGCGCGCCGGCCTGGCTGAACACCACCGTGACGCCCGGTTTGCCCCCGGCCACCTCGAGGAAGCCGTCCTGCACGTTCTTGAACGTGGGCGAGCCGGCCGGCCCGGTGAGCATCGCCACCTTGCCCTTGCCGCCGATCGCCTTCAGCGTCCAGTTCGCGATGTCGCGGCCGATCTGCTTCTCGTCCATCGCGACGTGCAGCGTCTGGTTGGGCGAGGTCGAGGCGCGCGCGATCGAGATGATGGGAATCTTCGCCGCGGCCGCCGCGTCGTAGGCGGCGTTCACGCCGGTCGCGTCGATGGGGGAGATGAGGACGCCCTTCACGCCGCGCGCGATCATGTCCTGCACGCCGTTGATCTGCTTCGCCTTGTCCTCCTGCGAGCTCACGTAGATCACGTCCCAGCCGAGCTCCTTCGCGCGCTCGCCGATGGCGCGCTTCATCGCGATGTAGAAGGGGTTGTCGTCCTGCGGCAGCGAGACGCCGATGGTGGTCTTCTGCTGGGCGAGGACGGGAGACGCGGGTGCCGCCGCGAGGGCGGCGGCCAGGCTCGCAGCCAGGCCGATTCCGAGCAGTTTCATTGGTCGCTCCTCACAAAGAAAGTGTCCGATTGACGATACAGGCCGTTCCCGGTGCCCGGCCGCGCGCTAGCGGCGGCGGTGGCGCAGCTGATCCACCGCCGCCGCCGCGATGATCACGAACCCGATCGCCACGCGCTGCCAGTACGAATCGACGTTGAGCAGGTTGAGGCCGTTGCCCAGCACGACCATGATGAACACCCCGATCACCGTCTTGTAGAGCTTGCCCTCGCCGCCCTGCAGCGCGGCGCCGCCGAGCACCACCGCCGCGATCGCGGTGAGCTCGTAGAACTCGCCCGAGGTGGGCTGTCCCGACTGCAGCCGGGCGGCGAGCATCACCCCGGCGAGCCCGGCGAGCGCTCCGCACCAGACGTAGGTCGAGGCGATCACCCGGTCGACCCGGATCCCCGACAGGTAGGCCGCCTCGCGGTTGCCCCCGGTCGCGTAGACGCTGCGCCCGTACGGCGTGCGCGCGAGCACCCAGGACAGGATCAGGAGCAGCAGGATCGGGACCCAGACGAAATAGTGCACGCCGAGGAAGCGCTCCACGCCGAAGGCGAGGAAGGCGTCGGGCAGCCCGCCGTCGACCGGCACCTGTTCCCCGCCCGTGAAGAGGTACACGATTCCGCGCACCATGACCATCATCCCGAGCGTGGTGATGAAGGGATTCACCTTGAGCACGGTCACGACGAAACCGTTCACGATCCCGATCACCGCGCCGGTGCCGATGCCGGCGAGGACCCCGGCCAGGATGCCGGCCTTCATCATCACCGCCGCGGCGACGCAGCCCGCCAGCGCCACCACCGAGCCGACCGAGAGGTCGAACCCGCCGCCGAGGATGACGAACGTCATTCCCATCGCCAGGACGGTCATTACGGCCGCCTGGACGAGGACGTTGGTGAGGTTGAGCGGCGTCAGGAAATGGTCCGTCGAGAGCGCGATGACCGCGCCGAGCACGACCAGCGTGACGAGCGGGATCTGCCCGATCAGCGCCTCGCGCTTCACGCCGCCTCCAGTCGCTGCGCAAGGGCGTCGTGCACCGCCTGCTCGCTGAGGCCGGCGCCGCGCTCGAGCCGCGCGACGATGCGCTGGTCGCGCATCGGCAGCACCGTGTCGGCGAGCGACAGGAGCTCGCGCATGTCCGACGAGGCGAAGAGCACCGCGCCGCCCTCGTCGGCGAGGCGGCGCATGAGGCGGTGGATGTGCGCCTTTGCGGCCACGTCGATGCCCTGGGTGGGCTCGTCGAGCAGCAGCACGTCGATGCGCGCGGCCAGCCACTTGGCGATCACCACCTTCTGCTGGTTGCCGCCCGAGAGCGAGCGCACCGGAGCGTCCGGGTCGCCGGGACGCAGGTCGAGCGCGGCGATCAGCTCGCGCACCACGCGGTCGATCGCGCGCTCGTCCATCCGCCACAGTCCGCCGAAGCGCTTCAGGTTGGGCAGCACGATGTTGTCGCGCACCGAGTGTCCCAGCACCAGCCCGAGCGCGCGCTCGTTCGGCACCATGCCGATGCCCGCGGCAATGGCCTCGGCCGGGTGCCGCACGCGCACGTCGCGGCCGCGCACGCGGACCGGTCCGGCCGCGGGACCGGACTTGGACGCGCCGAAGAGTCGCCGGAGCAGCTGGCTCGTCCCGCTTCCGAGCAGGCCGGCGAGGCCGGTCACGCGGCCGGCCTGCACCTTGAGCTCGGGCAGCGCGGCGGACTCGAGCACGACCTCGCCCGGCGCGCGGGAGCCCGGGGCTTGCTCGACGTCGAGGACGCGACCGGTCATCTGCGCGACGAGGTCGGCGATGCGCAGGCGCTCGCGCGCGAACGCGGCGACCACGCGTCCGTCGCGCATCACCGTGCAGCGGTCGGCGATCACCGGGATCTCGTCCAGCCGGTGCGAGACGTACAGCATGGCGACGCCCTGCGACTTGAGCCGCGCGAGCACCTCGAAGAGGTTCTCGACCTCGCGGTCCTCGAGGGCGGCGGTCGGCTCGTCCAGCGCGCGATCGCCACCGACTGGCGCTCGGCGAAGCCGAGCGCGCCGACCGGCGCGTCGAGGTCGAGCTGGACGTGCAGGCGCGCCAGCGCCGCGCGCGCCTCCCCCCGCATGCGCGCGGCGTCGACCGTCCCGAACCGGCCGCGGGGGAGGTGGCCGAGCAGCACGTTCTCGGCCACCGACAGCGCCGGCGCCACCCGCAGCTCCTGCTGGATGACCGCGATTCCCGAGCGGAACGCGTCCGCCGGAGAACGAAAGTGCACCGCGTGTCCGTTGAGGAGCACGCGGCCGCCGTCGGGACGGTGGATGCCGCCGAAGACCTTGATCAGCGTGGACTTGCCCGCCCCGTTCTCGCCCACGAGCGCGTGCACTTCGCCGGGAACGAGGTCGAACGAGACCTCGTCCAGCGCCTGGATGGCATAGAACCTCTTCGAGAGGCGTTCGGCGGCGAGTACCGGGTTCATGGACGGACGGCGCGCGCCGCGGCCGGGCGGGCCGGGCGCAGCGCGCTTTGCGTTCCGGCGACTATCGTAGTAAAAGGAAGCGCCCTGTCAATCCAGATCGGGATTCAGTTCTCGAATTTGATGGTCCAGGTCAAAAAGCCGGAGCTGCGCGCGGCGATCCTCGCCTCGGCGTTCGAGCGCTTTGCCCAGAGCGGCTACGCGGCCACCACGCTCCCGCAGATCGCCAAGGGAGCCGGCGTGTCCGCGGGCACGGTCTACGTGTACTTCAGCTCGAAGCTCGCCGTGCTCTACGCGATCTACGGCCCGTGGTTGCGGCAGCGCATCACGAACCTGGAACGGCGGCTCGCGCGCATCGCGGACCCGCGCGAGCGGCTCTGCACCCTGGTGCGAGCGCTCTGGCGCGACATCCCGCGCGAGCACAACGGCTTCGCGAACAACCTGATGCAGGCGATCTCGACCGCCGGGCCGGACGAGCCCTACGACCCCGCGCTGCTCGCGTGGGTCGAGGAGCGCGTCGCGGCGATGATCCGCGACGCGCTGCCGCCGGCCCGCCGGCGGCGATTCGGAACGCCGGCGTTCGCGCACGTCCTGATGATGGCCTCCGACGGGTTCGTGATCGGCAACCATCTGCGGCCGGACCGGCCGTGCAGCGAGCACACCGTCGAGCTGATGTGCCGGCTGATCCGCGGCGAGCCGGGCGGGGCGCTTCGGCCGCCAGGGGCCAGGGCCGCTGCCAGCGGTCGGGCCGGCGCGCGTCCCGCCGCGGCGGGTCCGGGCGGCGGACGCAACCCGGTACGGCGGCGCGCCGGAACCCCGCGTCCGGGCGCCCGTCACTCCAGGCCGAAGTAGGCGCGGCGCACCCGCGGGTCGGCCGCGAGCTCGGCGCCGCGCCCCGCGACCGC
>JAGVSZ010000099.1 GCA_019137045.1 Betaproteobacteria bacterium | reverse complement strand
AGCTTCCGTCGCGACGCGGGCATGGCGCGATTCGACCGATCGACTCTGCGAACCGCGGCGCGCAGGCTCGCGGCGAAGCCGACGGCGCGCACGGTTGGGCCGTAAGCCGCGCGGCGCACCTGGAGCAGCGCGCGGTCTTTCTCGTCATTCCGCCCGTACCGATGCCCGCGTGGCTATTCGCGGCGCTGTATGGTGCGCTGGAGCTCGTGCTCGGCGTCACCGGCACCGCGGCCGGCGTCGCGCACTTCGCGCATCTCGGCGGCATGCTCGGCGGCTACCTCCTGATCCGCTACTGGCGCACACCGCGGGGCCCGCGGACCCGCAGGTAGGGAAAGTGCGGGAAAGGCCGGCGGCGCTTCACGCACCGCCGGCGCTCCGGCGCTCGCCGTCCGCGAGGCTTCGGTAGACTGCCTGCGTGAGTGCGGCGGGCTGAACACCGAGGACGATCGACAGCAGTTCGCGGCAGCGGCGATACACCCTAATCGGCTCAGCGCGGTCGCCGAGCTCACGGTGACAGATCATGAGACCGCGATAGAAATCTTCGGCCAGCGGGTCGAGCTCGAGGCCGCGCCGGTAGTCGGCCGCGGCCGCGCTCCAGGCCCCTGCCCGCTCATGGTCCTGCGCCGCGCAGCGCAGCGCGCGCAGCATCTTCTCGCGCAGGCGCTCGCGCATCGGCAGCGCCCACGACCGTTCGTCCTGTCCCAGGAAATGGCCGCGATAGAGGTCGAGTGCCGACGCTAGCTCGCCGCTCGATGCGCTGTCGGCCGCACGCGCCCGGTCCAGGCAGCGTTCGAGCGCCCATGCATCTACCCAGCAGCCGCTCGCATCCAGGCTGAGTCGCCCGCCCGCGAGCCGGACCGCCGTGCGCGAGTGCAGGAGCCGGCGCAGGCGATACAGCGTGTTCTCGCACGCGTGGTAGGCGGCGTCGCCATCGGCGTCGGGCCAGACCGCCCCGGCGACCGACCCCATCGGTACGTCGCTGCCGCCCAGGGCGATCAGCGCCTGGAGCAGCTCGAGCGGCCGCTTCTGCGCCTTGCGCGCAAACCGCAGCTCCGCGCCGTCGACGAGCACCTTGAATCCGCCCAGTGTGAAGATGCTGATCGGCCATCGCGGCGCCGCGACATCGATTGTCCGGTCGGCGTCGCGGTCGGGCGCCGCTTCCGGCGCCGTCCGCCGCGCCGACGTCGGGCGGGCGACGCCCCCGTTCGCCTCGGCGGCGCGTGCGCGCAGGAACTGGCGAAACGGAGCGAAGTACCGATAAGAAGCCGGCGAGCCTGCGCAGCGCTCGGTAAACAGCCCCCGATGGTGGAGTTCGTCCAGCAGGCGCCCGGCATGCGGCCGACCGCTGAGCTTCGCCGCGGCAGCCGCGCTCACGCGCGGCAGATGGGCAGTGGCGAGGAGGAGCTGCCGAGCTTCGGGCGAAATCTTGCCCAGGATCTCGGCGGCGAAGTACTCGGGCAGGGCTGCACGGCTCGCGGCTGCTGCGTCGCGCGCAGCGCTGGCGCGGTAGATGCGCTCGAGCATGAGCGTCAGGCCTGCCGCCCAGCCGCCGCATTCCCGGTGGAGCGCGCGGACGATCGCGTCGTCCAGGGAGTGTGCGGCGCAGGTGATGGCGTGCGTCTCCTCGAGCGTCAAGCGCAACTCCGGCCAGTCCACCCGGCCGACGAGCTCGCTCGCAAGGAGGCGCGCGTATGCCCCCGGCGGCGCGGTGCGGCCCGCAATCACGAGATTGATGCCGTCGGGGATCTCCCGCGCGGCCTGTGCGAGCAGCGCGTGAAATGCGGGCTGGTCGAGGACTTCCTGGTATTCGTCCAGCACGACGATTGCCGGGCGGGGCAGCCGGGCGCAGAGCAGCCGGAAGAAGCGCCGGCTGAAGCCCGCGAGATCGCACTGCCCGTCCGGAGCGAGCAGCGGCCACGGCTCCGGTCTGCTCCCGAGCGCCCCCGCAGCGGCGAGACCGAGGTAATGGAAGAACACGGCCGGGTCCGCGTCGCCCGCGTCGAGGCGATACCACACGCCCGGCAGGCGCCTGCTGATGAGATAGCTCGCCGCGAGGATCGTCTTGCCCGCGCCTGGCGGTCCCGAGATCCACACCACCGGGTGCGCCCGCCGCGCATCGAGCAGACCGAACAAGCGCTCGCGCGGAACGGAGCTGAAGAGGCGCGGGCAGGTCAGCTTGGCGAGGCGACCGTCCCTTGCAACGGGTAGCGCACCGACCCCCGCTCGCGCCGACATGCCGGCCGCGTCACCGAAGCGGGCGGCGTCCGGACCGCGCGCGCGGTCGGACGCGCGGCCAGCGGCCGGAGGGCACGGAACGACGCTGAGCAGCCGCGGCACACGCGACCGTACGGCCGGGTCGCCGGCGCGCTCGTCCATGCCCTGCCGTGCGCGCGGGCTCGCGCCGAATGGGAGTCGGGGGCGCGCGATGGCCGCAGCGTCTTGCGAGTGGAGGTCGGCGAGCGCGCATGGCCCGTTGCGGGGCGAGTCGTCGCCTGATCGTCTGCGGTGCATGCCGGTCCGTCGTGCTCTCTGGACCGCAGCAGCCTAGCGCCGAACCGTGCCTGAAATCCTTGGCCCGGCCCTGAATGTTCCTGAAAGTCTCCTGAATGAAGGCCGCTTGCGCCGCGCGCGGCGAAGGGCCCGTGCGCACCCCGGGGGAACCGCCAAGCGCTACCGCGGTCCCCCCGGGTTCCGGCACGCAGCGCGGGGCTCGTCGCTGCGCCTGGAAGTTGAACTGTGCGTCACGCGACGGTCGTCGCGCCGAGCATCCTGCTCGTCATCGATGCGCCGCTCAGCATGACCGCGGCGCCGAGCCCGAGGAAGCCGATCAGGCTGAGCAGCAGCGGGGCGTAGCCGATCAGGCCGAGGATCGCCAGCACGATCGCGCCGATTCCAACCAGTACGTGGAACGCGATCGCGAACGCCACGGCGCTGTAGGTCAGGCGCTCGAACATCGGTTTGTGCGATTGCGCCGCCGAGTTGAGCCGCGCCAGGGCGCCGCTGCTGAAGATGATCCCGATGCCGAGAACCAGCACGCCGATCGGGAGCAGCGCGGCCGCCTCTATGTGCAGGAGCGTGAGGATCCCGAGCACGATGGCCGCTATGCCGGCCACGGCCTCCACGCTCACCCCGCCCGCGAACTCGACCACCTCGAGGGTGGTCGGGTGGGCGCGCGCCATCACGCGCGAGCGCTCCGTCGCGAGCAAGCCGCCGTTCAACGCGAACGCGGCGCCCAGCGCGATGGCGCTCACCGCGGCCATGGTGGTCGGCGCAAAGTGCACCAGTCCGAGTATCGAGAGCACGATCGCGGCGGCGCCGCCTGCGAGCCCCGAAGTCGACGCACCCATCAGGATGTTGTCCGACGAACCTGTGCGCAGTTGTAGCGATTCTTCCATCATATGGACTCCTTTCTCGCAGTATCTGCGCTACTGCGGTTTCGATACCCGTTAGACCGCCGCCGCCGCCCGTCGTTCCGGCCGGCGGCGGACGCGCTGTGCGCATGCATGCGTAAAAGACATGCATGCGCCAGGCGGTCCGTCCGCGTGCGCGCCGCCGCTCAGCG
>JAGVSZ010000315.1 GCA_019137045.1 Betaproteobacteria bacterium | reverse complement strand
AGGGTCGCCGCCGCGCGCATCGCGGCTACTGCGCCGCCAGCGCCGCGCCGGCGGGCGCGCCCGCGGTGGTTCCCGCAGGCACCCCCTGACGCGCGAGGACGCGCGCCTCCGCGGCGAAGAAAGCGAAGCGCCGCACGACGTGGTCGCGCTGCTGCGGGGTGAGCGAGCCGTCCAGGTCGACGATCAGCGTCACCAGCCTGTCTTCCCACGCGCGCGCCTGCCGGCGGTGCTCGGCGCCGCGGTCGCGCTCCCAGTTGACGAGATAGTCCCGCAGCCGCGCGGCGAGGTCGGGCGCCTTGCCGTGCGCGCGCAGGAGCGCGACGAACTCCCGCTGCCGGCGCCTGCGGTCTTCGAGCCGGACGCGGTCGAGTTCCGGCTGCGCCTGCACGAAGGCGGCGATGAGCGCCTCCTGCTCCGGCGTCACCGTCCCCAGCCAGTCGTCGACCCAGCCGCTGAGGCGCCGCGCGCGCGCGCGCGCCTGCTTCGCCGCGTCGCCGGAGAGGAAGTCGCGCGCGAACTGCTCGTTGTTCTCGGCGAGCTTGCGCTCCAGCGCCGCGAGGTTGTCGGGGTCCATGGTCGCCGCGACCGGGGCGAACTCGTCGGCGGCCTGCTCCACCGTCACCCGGTAGCGCTCGCGCACCGCCGCGATCGCCCACGCGACGTCCGCGCGCGTCAGCCCGGCGGCGAGCCGCGCCGACGCGTCGCCGAAGAGCGCGGCGTAGCGCGGCAGCTCCTCGCGCCGATGCCAGGCGTGGAAGCGCGCGATCTGCGCCTTGAGCCGGTCGGACTGCTCGCCGTGCAGGTCGAAGTACTCGTGCGCCTTGAAGCGCGCGGCGACGTCGCCGTTGTTGTACGCCACCCGCACCACCGACCCGCACCCGGCGGTTGCGGCCGCGACGGCGAGGACGAGGATGAGGAGGATGCGGCGCATGGCTACCAGTACGGCTCCACCGCCACGTGGCCCGGATCGCGGTGGCGATGGCGCTTCAGCCCGCGCGCCTTGAGCGCGTCGGTCGCGTCCAGCACCATGTCGGGGTTGCCGCACAGCATCACCTGCGAGGTCTGCGGCGCGAGCGGCACGCCGGCCGCGCGCTCGAGGCGCTCGTCGCCGATCGCCTCGGGAATGCGCCCCGCGAGCGCCCCGGCGTGCGGCTCGCGGCTCACGAACGAGACGGCGCGGAAGCGCTCGGGCTGGCGCGCGGCCACCGCGTCGATGAGCTCGCGATAGGCGAGGTCGGCGGCGCGCCGCACCGCGTGCACCAGCACGACCTTGCGGAAGCGCTCCCAGAGCGCGTCGGAGCGCAGCATGGACAGGTAGGGCCCGAGCCCGGTGCCGGTGGCGATCAGCCAGATCGCCTCCGCGTCGGGCACCTCGGCGAGCGTGAACAGGCCCGAGGCCGCCGGGGCGAGGAACACGACGTCCATCGGCTCCAGGCGCGCGAGGCGCGGGCTCAGGTGCCCGTCGGGCACGGTGTTGTAGAAGAACTCGTGCGGCCGCGCCTTCGGCGCGTTCACGAACGAGTAGGGGCGCGCGACGAACTCGCCCGCGACCGGCAGCGCGAGCTTGGTCCACTGCCCCGGCTCGAACGCGCCGACCTCGGCGTCCACCTGGAGCGAGTAGAGGTGCTCGCTCCAGCGCTTCTGGCCGACCACGGTGCCTTCAATCCACTTGCCCATCGGTCACGGTGCGCGAAAAGGCTCCAGCTCGAGCGACTCGAGGCGCGCGCCGACCATCACGATCCTGCCGCCGCGGCGGCACCGGCCGTCGTCGCTGAACTCGAACGCATAGACGCGCCGGAGTGTAACGCGCCCGTCGGCGTCGCGCGTCGGCCGGGTGCGCGTGCAGAGCACCGTCTCGTCGAGGAACTGCAGGCCCTCGCGGTCGCACGCGGCGCGGCCGGCGTGCACGGCGCGCTCGCGTGCGCGCATGCTGTCGTACCAGAACCAGCCCGCAGCCGCGATCCCCGCGAGCGCGAGCGTCTCCCCCAGCATCGCCCTACCGGCCCGCGGACGGGCTCGGGTAGCGCTCGTCCACCGCCTCGATCGCGGCCAGGACGCCCTCGTCGGTCTGCGCGCCGCAGGTCATGGTGCCGAGGCCGAGTTCGGACGCCTCCAGGCCGGTGCCGGCGAGAACCCGCTGCCGCATCGTTCAGCCGAAGTGCCGCGTGATCCAGTCGCAGACGAGCGCGGGCTTGTCGGAGTGCTCGCGCTCGACGGTGCACTTCCAGGTCGCCTGCACGCCGCCGGGAAGGTCCTCGAGCTCGTGCAGGACGAAGCGCCCGCGGATGCGCGAGCCGGCCAGCACCGGCGCGGTGAAGCGCAGGCGGTTGAAGCCGTAGTTGACCCCCATCTTCTGGCCGTCGATGTGGAACGCGGTCTCGCGCAGGTGGCTCAGCAGCGCGACGGTGAGGAAGCCGTGCGCGATCGCGCCGCCGTACTGCGACTCGCGCCGCGCGCGCTCGGGGTCGACGTGGATCCACTGGCGGTCCTCGCCCACCTCGGCGAAGGCGTGGATGCGCTCCTGCGTGATGGTGAGCCAGTCGCTCACCGCGATCTCCGTGCCGACGAGCGGGCGCAACTCGTCGAGCCGATAGCGCCTGGCGGTCATGGCGCCGATTCTGCCACGCGATGCCCGCCGGCGCGGCCACGGGCGGCGCGGCGAGCGGGCGCTGCGCCGGCATCCGCCCGCCGCAGGAGAGCCGATCCGCCCGCATGGCGCGCCATGACCCCGTTCCACTATGATCGCGGCGCGATGCCCCCGTCCGCGAAGCTCTTCATCCTGCTCGGCGCGCTCGCCGGCGCCGCCGCCGTCGCGCTCGGCGCGTTCGGCGCGCACGCGCTCAGGGCGCGCCTCGCGCCCGACCAGCTCGCCGTGTGGCAGACCGCGGTGCAGTATCACTTCTGGCACGCGCTCGCGGCGGTCGCGATCGGTATCCTGGTCGCCGGCGCCCTGCCCGGCTCGACCGCCCTGCGCTGGGCCGGCTGGCTGATGGTCGCCGGGCTCGTCCTGTTCTCGGGCAGCCTCTACCTGCTCGTGTTGAGCGGCGCGCGCTGGCTCGGCGCCCTCACGCCGCTGGGCGGAGCCGCCTGGATTGCAGCGTGGCTGCTGCTCGCCTGGGCGGCGCTGCGGAGCTGAGCGTGCGGACCGCGCCCGCCGCCGTTGCGGCGCGCGCCCGTCCCGCGCGCGCTCACCGGGTCTCGAGCAGCTGCACGATGTCCGCGTAGCCGCGCCTGCGCGCCAGGTCCGCCGCGGTCTCGCCGGCGCGATTGCGGATCGTGCGGTCGGCCTGCGCGCGCAGCAGGAAGGCCACGACCTCGGGATGGCCGCCGTCCGCCGCGCCGTGCAGCGCGGTGTGGCCCTGCGCGTCCTGGGCGTTCACCGCGGCGCCGCGCGCGACCAGCAGGCGCGCGATCCCGAGCGTGCCGGTCGCAGCCGACCAGAAGAGCGGCGCCTCGCCGCCCTCGTTCGCGACGTTGACGCCCGCGTGCGCGTCGAGGAGCAGCGCGACCACGACCTCCCCGCCGCTCAGCGCGGCGATGTGCAGCGGCGTCTCGCCGTGCC
>JAGVSZ010000509.1 GCA_019137045.1 Betaproteobacteria bacterium | reverse complement strand
CCGGCCGCCTGGCGCGCCGAGTTGAAGCGCATGCTCGCGGAGAACGCGGGCGACCAGGAGCGCGAGATGGACGCGCTGCGGCACTTCCAGCACGCGCAGTCGTTCCGGCTGCTCGCGCAGGACCTCGCCGGCCGGCTCACCGTCGAGCGGCTCGCCGACCACCTCTCGGCGCTCGCCGACGTGATCCTCGAGGCGACGCTCGCCGCGTGCTGGGCGCACCTCGCCGGCCCCGGCGCGCCGCCGCCGCGCTTCGCGGTCATCGGCTACGGCAAGCTCGGCGGCAAGGAGCTGGGCTACGCGTCGGACCTCGACATCGTGTTCGTCTACGACGTCGCGCCCGACGACCCGGACGCCGACGGGACGTTCGCCCGCTACTCGCGGCTCGCGCAACGCCTGAACACGTGGCTCACGAGCAACACGCCGGCCGGCCAGCTCTACGACACCGACCTGAGGCTGCGCCCCGACGGCGCGAAGGGGCTGATCGCGTCGTCGCTCGCCGGCTTCAAGCGCTACCAGCGCGAGCAGGCGTGGACCTGGGAGCACCAGGCGCTCACGCGCGCCCGCTGGTGCGCGGGCGACGCGGCGATCGGCGCGGCCTTCGAGGCCGAGCGCGAGGCGATCCTGCGGCTGCCGCGCGATCGCGCGAAGCTCGCGGCCGAGGTCGTCGCGATGCGATGCCGCATGCACGACGGGCACCCGAACCCGACCGCGCTCTTCGACCTCAAGCACGACGAGGGCGGCATGGTCGACATCGAGTTCACCGTGCAGTACCTGGTGCTCGCGCACGCGCACGACCATCCCCGGCTCTGCGGCAACCTCGGCAACATCGCGCTGCTGCGCATCGCCGGCGAGCTCGGGCTCGTCCCCGCCGACCTCGCGACGCGCGACGCCGACGCCTACCGCGAATTCCGCCGGGCGCAGCACGCGGTCCGGCTCACCGGCGCCGCGCACGCCCGCGTGGATCCCGCGGCCCACGAGGCGCGCCGCGCGGACGTGCGCGCGCTGTGGACCGCCGTCTTCGGCGCGCGATGGCCCCTCCACGGAGGCGAAGGCCGATGATCACGATCACAGGACTGTCCGGGAGCCTGCGTGCGGGCTCGAGCAACGCGAAGCTGCTGGCCGCGGCCGCCCGCGCGATGCCCTCCGGCGCCACGCTCGCGATCGGCACGATCCGCGGCATCCCGCTCTACGACGCGGACGTCGAGCGCGAGGGCATCCCTCCCGCCGTGGCGGCCCTCAAGGACGCGGTCGCCGAAGCCGACGGGCTCCTGCTCGTGACGCCCGAGTACAACAACTCGATCCCGGGCGTGTTCAAGAACGCGATCGACTGGCTCTCGAGCCCGACGCCGGACCTCGCGCGCGTGTTCGGCGACAAGCCGGTCGCGCTGATGGGCGCCTCGTCGGGCGGGTTCGGCTCGATCCTCGCGCAGGCGGCGTGGCTGCCGGTGCTGCGCGCGCTCGGCTGCCGGTACTGGTCCGGCGGGCGGCTCCTTCTGTCCCGCGCGAACCACGCGTTCGCGCCCGACGGCTCGCTCGCCGACCCCGCGTTGCGCGAGTCCCTCGCCCGCTTCATGGCGGGCTTCGTCGCGTTCGTGCGCGAGACGCGGCGGGCGTCCTAGCGCACCGGTGCGCGGCTGCGCGTCACGGCGGATCGCGCCCCGACGCGGCGAGCTCCCCGGCCGCGAGCCTGCGCATCACAGCCCGCCAACCCGCCTCGTCGCCGGGCGTGCCCGCCGCGAAGATCGCGGCGTAGTGGCGCCGCTGCAGCGCCGACAGCCGCGCCTCCAGCGCGCGTCCGGGACGCGTGAGCGAGAGCCGGCGCACTCGCGCGTCGCGCTCGTCGCTCGTCCAGGCGACCAGTCCCTGCCGCTTCAAGTCCCGGAGCGGTCCCGCGAGTGCCTGCTTCGTGACCGCGAGCGTGCGCTGGATCTCGCCCACCGTCGGGCGATCGAGGCGCGCGACGAAGAACAGGATCCGGTGGTGCGCGCGGCCGAGCCCCCGCTCGCCGAGCAGCCGGTCGGGCATCGCGACGAATCCGCGATAGCCGAAGTACGTGAGCTCGATCGCCGCGTCGAGCGCGGCGCGACGGTCGCGGTCGGGCATCGGGGGCCTCGTTGACGCCGCCGGGCGGGCGCGGCAGAATAGGTCAGGGAGATTGACCTATTCTGCCCGCGCCGCGGCGCTCCGCGCAAGGCCCCGCCCCGGGGGCGCCGGGACGGCGTGGCGGCTGCGGTAAAATCCCCTTTTCGCACGCATAGCCTTTTCGCCCGAGGAGACGTTCCATGTCGATGGCCGACCGCGACGGCTGGATCTGGTACGACGGACAGCTGGTGCCGTGGCGCGAGGCCACGACGCACGTGCTGACGCACACGCTGCACTACGGCCTGGGCGTCTTCGAGGGTGTCCGCTGCTACAGGACGGTCGACGGCCCGGCGATCTTCCGGCTGCGCGACCACACCGAGCGGCTCTTCCGCTCGGCGCGGATCTTCGGCATGAAGATCCCGTTCGAGAAGGACGAGATCGACGAGGCGCAGAAGGCGGTCGTGCGCCGCAACGGCCTCGACTCCTGCTACATCCGGCCGATCGCGTTCTACGGCAGCCACGCGATGGGCGTCGCCGCGAAGACCAACCCGGTGCTGGTCGCGATCGCGGCGTGGCCCTGGGGCGCCTACCTCGGCGCCGACGGCATCGAGAAGGGCATCCGCGTGAAGACCTCCTCGTTCACGCACCACCACCCGAACGTCACGATGTGCAAGGCGAAGGCGGTCGGCAACTACCCGGTCTCGATCCTCGCGAACCAGGAGGTCACGCACGACGGCTACGAGGAGGCGATGCTGCTCGACAGCGAAGGCTACCTGTGCCAGGGGTCGGGCGAGAACGTCTTCATCGTGCGGGGTGGCGAGCTGCACACGCCCGACCTCGCCGGCGGCGCGCTCGAGGGCATCACGCGCGCCACGATCATCGAGTTCGCCCGCGAGCTCGGCATCCCCGTGCACGAGCGGCGCATCACGCGCGACGAGGTGTACGTCGCCGACGAGGCGTTCTTCACCGGCACGGCCGCCGAGGTGACGCCGATCCGCGAGTACGACCAGCGGCCGATCGGCGCCGGATCGCGCGGGCCGGTCACCGCGAAGCTGCAGTCGCTGTTCTTCGAGACGGTGAACGGCCGCAACGCGGCGAAGAAGCACTGGCTCTCGAAGGTATGACGATGAGCGCGACCCCTGCAACGGATGCCGCGTCGGCGGTCGAGGTCGATCCGAAGGACCTGCCCGCGTTCTGCCCGAACAAGGCGATGCCGCTCTGGAGCTCGCACCCGCGCGTGTACCTGGACCTCGACGTGACCGGCGAGGCGAGCTGTCCGTACTGCGGCACGCGCTACCGGCTCAAGGGCGGCGTACGTCCCGGCGGCGCCCACTAGCCGCCCCCGACCCGCGGTCCCGCGCCCCCGCCCGATGGACCGCACGCTGATCGTCGCGCCTTCCTGGGTCGGCGACGCGATCCTCGCCGAGCCGCTCGTCTCGCTCCTGCGCGAGTCCTACGAGGAGCCGTCGGTCGACGTGCTGGCGCCCCC
>JAGVSZ010000120.1 GCA_019137045.1 Betaproteobacteria bacterium | reverse complement strand
GAGCGCGAATCCCTCGAGCGGCCTAGCTGCAGCACGGTCGGCGGCGAGCGCCGGCGCCGCCGCGAGCGCGCACGCGGCGGCGAGGCTCGCGCAGAGCACCCGCGCACGACTCGTGCGCAGCGCGCGCGCCCGGCTCACGACGACCCCTCGGCGTGCGAGCGATGGTCGCCCAGGCGCGGCACGAAGCGCCCGGTGCGCCGGCAGTAGCGCGCGTAGGCCTCGCCCTTGGCGGCGAGCAGGAACCGCTCCTCGTTGCGCGCCTTCATCAGCATCAGGGCGACGTGCACCGCTGCCACGATCGCCATCGGCGGCGTCGGAACGACGACCACCGACGCGATCATCAGCAGGATGCTGAGCGCGTAGATCGGATGGCGGACGTGCGCGTAGAGCCCGCTGGTGACCAGCTCGGTCTGCTGATCGGGCGTGACCGCCATGCGCCAGTTCTTGCCCATGCGCATCCAGCACTCGATCGTGAGCGCGAGGCAGGCGATCCCGGCGAGCGCGGCGCCCCAGCGCACCGCGAGACAGCCCGGCTCGTAGGCGAACGCCGGCAGGGCCCAGGGCGAGCGGCCGCTCGACGCCGCGAGGTAGGGCAGCACCATCCATGCCACGACGAGCGGCACCCACACCGTCCACATGAGCTGCTCGAGGCGCTGCTGCGGCACGACGCCCGCGAGCCTGCGGGTCCTGCGCCGGACGCGGACGGCCATGACGCCGACGCAGAACCAGTAGGTCCAGATCGTCGTCGCCAGCACCGTTGCCGGGAGGTCCTTCATCGCCTTGTCGTCCATGCCGCCGCACGGAGTCTACCGCGTCGCGGTGACGCGCTGCACAATGGCGGCGGCGAAAGCCTAGCCGTCGCGACCGAACGCCTCCCGCTTCCAGAGCTCCCAGGGGCGGTCCGATACGCCGCGGATCGCCTCGTCGGCGCACGCGGCCTCGTCGGGCTCGAGGTAGGTGATCGCGCCGCCGAGCGCGATCGCCTTCTGCTGGGCGGCCGCGTTCAGCTCGGTGTAGATCGCGCGATAGACCGCGACCGGAATGCTCGCGGCGACCGCGACGAAACCGTGCCCGCGCATCAGCGCGACCGCTTCGGCTCCGAGTTCGGCGGCGAGCGCAGCGCCCTGGGCGCGATTGCGCACCAGCATGTCGGTGCAGCCGAAGTGCCTGCGGATGTCGAACACCGGCGCGCCCGCGCCGAGGAAGCTGCCCATGTGGTAGACCGGGCGCAGCCTGACCGAGGAGGCCGCGAACGGGATCGCGGACGGCGAGTGGCTGTGGACCACCGCGTTCACGTCCGCGCGGGCGCGGAAGATCTCGCCGTGGATGAAGCGCTCGAGGTAGGGCTTGCGCGCGTCGCTCCCCTGCGCGTTCGACTCGAGGTCGAACTCCATGATGTCGGCCGCGGAAACGAGCTCGGGGGCGCGCGAGCAGGACAGCAGGAACCGGTCGGGCCGCTCGGGATGGCGTGCCGCGACGTGCCCGAAGCCGTCGAGGACGCCGTGGCGCGCGAGGATCCGGTTCGCCGCGACCAGGTCCTCGATCACGGCGGCTACGGCCGCGCTGCGCGTGTTCACTGTCTCAATCCCGTTCGGTATGGCGGGGGTCGTCACGATGACGCCATTGCTGCCGGGGACTTTGTCATGCGCCCTACGTGGAGTCAACCGCGCGCCCGCCTCGCCGTGCGGTGCGCGCGATTGGATAGAATTGCCCGCCCGCGCTCGAATGCACGAATACGCCGACATCCCGGACTGGCCGGCCGCCGCGCACGAGCGGCTGCGGGCGCTCGGCGTAGCGCAGGTCGGCTTCGTTCCCGACGCCGGCCACCGCAAGCTGATCGAGCTGTGCCAGGCGGACGCAGGGATGACCGCCGTCCCGCTCACCACCGAAGAGGAAGGGGTCGCGCTCGCGGCCGGCGCGTGGCTGGGCGGCGCGCGCGCCGTGCTGCTGATGCAGTCGAGCGGGGTCGGCAACTGCCCGAACATGCTCGCGATGATGAAGGCGTGCGGCATCCCGTTCCTTGCGCTGGTGACGATGCGCGGCGAGTGGGGCGAGTTCAATCCGTGGCAGCTGCCGATGGGCCAGACCACCGCCGCGACGCTCGAGCTCGCCGGCTGCGCCGTCTACCGCGCCGAGACGCCCGCCGCCGTCGCGCCGGCGGTCGAGGCCGCAGCGCGCCTCGCGTTCGACGCGGGGGCCATGGCGGCGGTCCTGATCGCACAGAAGCTGATCGGGACGAAGACTTTCAAGGAAGAAGGATGAGCAGCGCACCGCTGCTCGAGCGCCGCGACGTCGTCGCGCGGCTCCTCGCCGACCGCGGCGCCCTGCTGGTCGTCACCGGCCTCGGCGCGCCGGCGTGGGACTGCACTGCGGCGGGCGATCATCCGCTCACCTTCCCGCTGTGGGGCGGCATGGGGGGCGCGGCGATGGTGGGCCTCGGCCTCGCAATTGCGCAGCCCGATCGGCGCGTGCTCGTCGTCACCGGCGACGGAGAGATGCTGATGGGGCTCGGCGGCCTGGCGACGATCGGGGTGCAGGCGCCGCCGAACCTCGCGATTGTCGTGCTCGACAACGAACGCTACGGCGAGACCGGCATGCAGGCGACCGCCACGGCGCACGGCGTGGATCTCGCGGCGGTCGCGAGTGCGTGCCGCTTCCGGCACGCCGCGATAGTGCGCAGCGAGTCGGAGCTCGCTACGGCGCTGGTCCCGATCCGGAACGCTCCCGGTCCCCTCTTCTACCAGGTGAAAGTGCGCGCGGACAAGCTGCCGCTCGTGCTGCCCCCGCGCGAGGGCGCGCATCTGAAGAACCGGTTTCGCGCGGCGTTGCTGGGGGCGCGAGCCTTCTAGGCCGCGGCCCGCTGCGCCGGCGCGAACTCCCGCTCCAGCTCCCGCCGCAACTTCACGGCCTCGCTCGCCGCGTCGATCTGAACGTCACTCCAGCGCACCGGCTGGCCGGCGGCGACCGGGTTCACGAGCTTCACGTCGTGCGCGAGCCCCAGCGGCAGGCCGCCGATCCGCAGCGAGTCCTCGGCGGGAAGAAGCTTGCCGTAGACCGTGTAGCCGCCCTCCCCGTCCAGGATCTCTCCCGCCCCGAGGTCGCGCTTCGCCGTCGCCACGACGTCGGCGCGGAACCCGGTCGCGCAGCCAGTCGGCTCACCGCGCAGGCCGACCGACGCGACCGAGATGCCGACCTCGAGCCCGATCAGGTGCCAGCGCTTGTACAGACAGGCGTAACGTCCCGAGGGATCCGTGCGCACGCCGTACTCGGTGAAGCAGCGCCGGATGTACTCGGTGTCGCCCTCGAACACCACCCACACGCCGAAGCGGATGTCGTAGGGGATCGCGCGCCCGTCGGCCTCGAGGGAGGACACCACCTCCACCTGGCCCTTGTGGTGCAGTTGTCCGCCCTCCTCGCGCGGCCGCATCACGAACGGCAGGTCGTCCACGCTCGCCGGCGGAAAGGCGAGCCCCCACGGCGCCGGCGTCAGGCCGGTCGCGTTGCACACCGCGGTGCTCTCGATCGCCGGCTTCGAACCGTCCAGGAACGAGTTGAACATCTTCGGGTTGAGCCCGCCG
>JAGVSZ010000248.1 GCA_019137045.1 Betaproteobacteria bacterium | reverse complement strand
GCTCCGCAAGCGCGTGGCGCTCGCCCGCGCGCTCGTGGCCGGCCCCGACCTGCTGCTGCTCGACGAGCCGACGAACCACCTCGACATCGGCGCGATCGAGTGGCTGGAGGAGACGCTCCTCGCCTTCCCCGGCGCCGTGCTCCTCGTCACCCACGACCGGCGCTTCCTCGACCGCGTGGCCACGCGCATCGTCGAGCTGGACCGCGGGCGGCTCGCGGACTTCCCGGGCAACTATGCCGCCTACGAGGTGCGCAAAGCCGTGCTGCTGGCAAACGAGGCGGTGGAGAACCGCAAGGCCGACAAGCTCCTCGCGCAGGAGGAGGCGTGGATCCGCAAGGGCGTGGAGGCGCGGCGCACGCGCAACGAGGGCCGCGTGCGCCGGCTCGAGGCGCTGCGGCGCGAGCGCGCGGCCCGGCGCGAGCGCATGGGGCGCGTGGACCTCGCGCTCTCGGCCGGCGAGCGCTCCGGCAAGCTCGTGGCGGAGCTGGAGCGCGTCACCAAGCGCTTCGGCGACAAGCGGGTCGTCGAGGATTTCTCCACGCGCATCCTGCGCGGCGACCGCATCGGCCTCATCGGGCCCAACGGCTGCGGCAAGTCGACGCTCCTCAAGCTCATCCTCGGCGAGCTCGCCCCGGACGCGGGCACGGTGCGCCTCGGCACGAAGGTCGAGGCGGCCTACTTCGACCAGTCCCGCGCCGCGCTGGACGACGAGGCCACGCTCGCGCAGACGATCTCGCCGGGCTCGGACTTCGTGGAGATCGGCGGCGGGCGCAAGCACGTGATCAGCTACCTCGGCGACTTCCTCTTCCCGCCGGAGCGCGCCAGCGCGCCGGTGAAGACGCTCTCCGGCGGCGAGAGGAACCGCCTGCTCCTCGCGCGCCTCTTCAGCCGCCCGGCCAACGTGCTGGTGCTGGACGAACCGACCAACGACCTCGACATCGAGACGCTGGAGCTGCTGGAAAGCCTGCTGCAGGAGTACGAAGGCACGCTCTTCCTGGTGAGCCACGACCGCGCCTTCCTCGACAACGTGGTCACGCAGACGATCGCGTACGAAGGCGAGGGGCGGTGGAAGGAATACGCCGGCGGCTACGAGGACTGGAAGCGCGCGAGCGCCGCCACGCCCGCCGCGCCGGATGCCGCCGCCGAGCCTGCCGCCGCGAAGGCCGACACGCGCGCGCCGCGCCGCAAGACGAAGCTCTCGTTCAACGAGGCGCGCGAGCTGGAGCGGATTCCCGAGCGGCTGGAGGCGCTGGAGCAGGAGCAGGCGGCGCTCGCCGCGCGCCTCGCCGACCCCGCGCTCTACCAGGACCGCACGGTGGACCTGAAGGCGCTCAACGCGCGGCACGCGGAGATCGAGGAGGAACTCTCGCGGCTGCTCGAACGCTGGGAGGCGCTGGAGGCCGCGAAGGCCGCGCTTTCCTGAGGCGCGGGGAACTGCGGCGCGTTCCCGGGCTCGAACCGGTTTGGCTTTTCGCGAAGGGAGGCAGGATGGGTCCGAACCGCATCGCGCTGGCCGTCGCCGCGGCCGTGGTCCTCGGCATCGGCGCGTGGTTCTTCCTGCGCGGCGAGCCCGCGCCCCCGCTCGCCCCGCCCCCGGCCCCCGTGGCGCGCGTCGAGGCCCCGCCGCAAGCGCCGCCCGCCGCACCCGCGCACTTCCCGGAGCCGGCCGTGGCCGAGGAACCCGCGCCGCCGAAGCCGCTGCCCGCGCTCGACGAGAGCGACGGCCCGCTCCTCGCGGCGCTGGCGGGGCTGCTGGGGCGCGACGCCGTCGGCCGCTTCTTCGTGCCCGAGCGCCTCGTGCGCAACATCGTGGTTACGGTCGACAACCTGCCGCGCAAGTCCTTCGCCATGCGGCTCTCGCCCCTCAAGCCCGTGGGCGGGCTGCTCGCGACCACCGGCAAGGAGGCGAGCCTCGCCATCGCCGCGGAGAACGCCGCGCGCTACGCGCCGTGGGTGGCGCTCCTCGGGAAGGTGGACGCGAAGAAGCTGGTGGCGCTCTACGCGCGCCACTATGCCCTCTTCCAGCAGGCGTACGTCGAGCTGGGCTACCCGGACGGGCACTTCAACACGCGGCTGGTGCAGGTGATCGACCACCTGCTCGCCGCCCCCGTGCCCGAGGAACCGATCCGGCTCGTGGTGCCGCACGTGCTGGCGGAATACGCCGACCCGAAGCTCGAGGCCGAATCGGCCGGGCGGAAGGTGCTCTTCCGCATGGGCCGCGCCAACGCGGAGAAGGTGAAGTCGAAGCTCGCGGAGCTGCGCGCGGCGCTAGTGAAGCCGCGCTGAGCCGATGCGCTGGAGCTTGGCCGCGTAGAGGTCGTGGTCGCGGCGCGTGGTGCTGTTCTCCATGGCGAGCGCGAGGTGGCGCCGCGCGCCTTCGGGCTCGCCGAGGTTCGCGAGCGCGACCGCCAGCCAGAAGTGGAACTCGTGGTAGTAGGGCGCGCGCTCGACTTCCCTGGCGAACAGCTCGCGCGCGCGGCGCCAGTCGCCCTCCCGGGCCGCCGCCAGCCCGCGGTTGAAGAAGGCGAAGGGCGGGTCGGGCTCCAGCCTCGCGAGCCGCTCCTGCAACGCCTGGGCCAGCGCGCGGCGGCCCTGCGCCTCGTAGACGTTGGCGAGGTTGGTGAGGATGCGCGTGTTGCGCGGCTCGCTGTCGAGCGCGCGCTCCAGCACCCGGGCGGCGTGGTCGAGGTGCCCGCGGCGCTGGTAGATCACGCCCAGCGTGTTCTGCGCGACGACGAAGGCGGGGTCCTGCCGGATGGCCTCGCGCGCGAACCAGTAGGCGTCGTCCAGGCGCCCGCCGGCCACCGACTCGGCGGCGCGGTTGTTCATGTACATGGCGAGGATCGTCCGGTCGTCCACGACGCGCCAGTTGAGCCCCTTCAGGTCCGGCGGCGGCAGGAAGTCGACGATGAGCTGCTCGCCGTCGTCGATGCGCGTGCCGAGCTTCGGCGGCCGGCCGCCGAGGGCGAGGTTCACGTGGCCGATGGAGAAGTAGAGGTCGCCCTGCCGCGACCAGGTCTCCTCCACGAACACGCTCTGGAAGCGCACGGCGATGCCCATCTCGCGCGCGAGGGAGGCCGTCATGATGACGAGCGAGAGGCAGTTGCCGGTGCGCGCCTCGAACGCCTCCGCGGCGTTGCGCGTGTAGGCGGCGTCGTACTCGAGCTTCAGCTTCGCGGTGTTGCGAAGCGCGTCCATGAGCGCCTGCTGCCGGCCCTTGGAGCCCGGGAGGTCCCCGATCTCCTCGGCGATGTAGCGGCGCATCGCCTCGCTCGCCGCGAAGACGCGGGAGGCGTCCACCGGCTCCGACGGCGCGGCGAAGAGTTGGTCGGCGAAGAGCGGGTCGGATTCGGCCGCGGGCGGCACGGCGGCGCAGCCGGCGAGCGCGAGCGCGGCGACGAGGGCGGCAAGGGGGCGGGGCATGGGCGGTCCTCCACTGACCCGGCGATTCTGCGCCCGCGCGGGGGGCGGTGGGTTACCGATTGTCCCCGAGGGCGGGGCTTAGGGGGGCGGGGGATTTCAACGCAGAGAGCGCAGAGTGCGCAGAGAACGCAGAGGAAATCTTGCTGGTTCGTGCG
>JAGVSZ010000133.1 GCA_019137045.1 Betaproteobacteria bacterium | reverse complement strand
GGCCAACCCCAACGACACGCGAGCCTGCACGCCATGACCGCCACCAGAGTTCGTCAGTCGGGCATCGCCCTGCTCGAGGCGCTGATCGGGATCCTGCTCTTCTCGCTCGGGATCCTCGCGATGGTCGCGATGCAGGCCGCCTCGGTCAACGCCGTGGCGGACGCCCAGTACCGGATCGAGGCGGTGAACGCCACCAACCAGCTGCTCGCGCAGATGTGGACGGCGGTGGACCGCAGCAGCGCCGGCGCGACGCAGAACTCGCTGCTGAGCTTCGAGCACCAGACCTCCGGCGCCCCGAACGAGTGCAACTTCAGCGGCAACCCGGCGAACGCCGGCGTCGTCACCAACTGGCTCGCCCACCTGAACAGCGGCGGGCCGAGCGGCGCGCCCCTCCTGCCCGGCGCCACGCCGGCGATGCAGCAGATCGAGGTGGACACCGGCGCCTCCAACCGGGTGACGATCACGCTGTGCTGGCAGGCGCCCAACGACACCACCCCGCGGCGCCACACGGTCGTCGCTTACATCCATTAGCGCCGCGCGGAGCCAAGGCAATGTCGACACTCGAGACGAAACGCCTGGCGCCCCGCGGGGAGCGCGGCATGAGCCTGATCGAGATCCTGGTCGGGGTCGTGATCGGCCTGCTCGGCATCCTCGTGATCTTCCAGGTGCTCTCGGTCACCGAGGAGCGCAAGCGCACCACGGTGCACGGCAGCGACGCCCAGAGCGCGGGGGCGATCGCCCTCTACCAGCTCCAGCGCGACGTGCAGCGCGCCGGGTACGGGCTCGGCACCGCCCACACGAAGATTCTCGGCTGCCTCGTGCGCGCCTGGGACGCGACCCCGCCCGGCCGCTCGCTCGACTTCCGGCTCTACCCGGCGGAGATCGTGCAGGGCGCCGCGGGTGCGCCGGACACGATCCGCGTGCTGATCGGCAGCTCGGACCAGTACGTGAGCGACGTGCGGTCGTGGACCGCGAGCGGCGCGACGGCGAAGTCGATGACCGGCAGCCGCGCCGGCTTCGACTACGGGGACCTCCTCGTGCTCTCGGACGATCCGGCGGCGGGGGCGAACGCCATGGTCGCCCAGCTGCCGTGCGCGATGATCCAGGTGACCGACCGCCCGGCGGCGCAGCCGTTCAACGTCGGCCACAACCTGAGCTACACCCTCACGCCGCCGGACACCCTCTCCCCGGCGGCCACCAGCGCGCCGCGCTTCAACAAGGACGCGACCTGGCCCGCCAGCGCGCCCTTCGCGCCCACCAAGGGGTTCGTGCTCAACCTTGGCAAGCAGCCGCGTCGCTTCGAGTACCGCGTCACGCTGCCGGGCGAGGCGAACCCGAACCGCCTGGTCGCGACCGAGTGGTTCTTCAACGCCTCGCCGGGCGAGGTGGCCGACTCGATCGTCAACCTCCAGGCCGAGTACGGGATCGACCTCAACAACGACCAGGTCATCGCGGCGAACGAGTGGACCGAGACGGCGCCCGACAATAACCTGATCCCGACGCCCAACCCGCTCAACGACCGCATGGCGTGCGGCGACACCCCGTCGCGCAGCTGGCGCTGCGTGCTCGCGATCCGCGTCGCCCTGCTGGCGCGCAGCGCGCACTGGGACAAGTCGGCGTGCAGCCCCAACCCGCAGCGCACGAGCGGCGCGTCCGGCGCGCTCGCGCTCGTCAACTTCACCATGACCAACGTCGACGGCACCGCGCCGAGCGGCGCCGAGGCGGCGTGCACCGAGAACCCGCCCAGCCCGAACAACTGGCGGCGCTACCGCTACAGCGTGTACGAGACGGTCATTCCGCTGCGGAACATGCTCTGGGGAACTGCACCATGACGAAGCCTCGATCCTCGATTCCCGCCGCCCGGCGGCGCGCGTGCGCGCCGCCCCGGGCCGAGCGCGGCGTGGTGGTGTTCATCGCGCTGATCGTGCTGGTCGCCATGATGCTCGCCGGGATCGCGACGCTGCGCTCCTCGGGCAGCGCGATCCTCACCGCGGGCAACCTCGCCCTGCGCCACTCCGCGACGGTCGCCGGCGACCTCGGGATCGAAACCGGGCTCACCTGGCTGCGGGCGCAGGGCCCGGTCACGCTCGAGGCGCGCAGCCCCGGGCAGGGCTACTACGCGTCGTGGAACGACCTCGAGCCGCCGCTCCCGACCGGCCAGCGGTTCGACCCGCTGGTGTGGTCGGAAGCGAACTGGGAAGACGCCGCCAAGGCCGTCCAGGTCAACAACGGCGCGGTCGACGCCGCCGGGAACCGCGTGAGCTACGTGATCCACCGCATGTGCGCGGTGGCCGGACCGAGCTCCGGCACGGGCGCGCCGGCGAACCAGGAGTGCGTGACCCTGACCGACCCCGGCAAGGGCGGCCCGAAGGAGGCCGGCGCGACCCCGTTCACCGGCAGCTCGCAGGTCTACTACCGCATCACCGCCCGGATCGAAGGTCCGAAGAACACGGTGAGCTACATCCAGACGATGGTGTACTGATGCAAAAGGACGGAGCCATTGCCCGCTTGCAGGAGAGCGACATGACGAAGACCCTCACCATTCCGCGCCGCACGCCGGGGCAACGACTCCTCGCGAGCGCCGTGCTCGGCGCGTTGCTCGCGACCTCGCCGCTCGCGGGCGCCGCGCCGACCGACATCGCGAACTCGCCGATCTCGAGCGCGTCGACCACCACGGTGCCGCCGAACGTCATGTTCATCCTGGACGCGTCGGGCAGCATGAACAGCGAGTACATGCCCGACCAGATGGACGGCGCCTCGAGCAGGACGAGCTACGCGAACCACCTGTGCAACACGATCTACTACAACCCGGCGACGGTGTACGAGGTGCCCAAGCGGGCCGACGGCACCGACTTCCCGCTGCCGAGCTTCAGCGCCGCGCCGAACGACGGCTTCCTGACCTCGGGCACGACCGGCGCCAACATCGGCTACTCGGCCGGCGGCACCACCGACCTGCGCAGCAAGTTCCGGGGCACGACGCAGAGCCCGTGGGGCGGGGAGCGCGCGTTCTACTACCGGTGGACCAGCGGGACGGCGCCCACCGCCTCCGAGTGCCAGAGCAGCGCGCCCTACGCGGACAGCACGGGGAGCTCGTCGCACACGAACGGCAACTGGACCAAGGTACAGATCCCGGTCGGCGACACCGCGCAGGAGCAGAACTTCGCGATCTGGTTCACCTACTACCGCACGCGGATGCTGCTCATGAAGACCGCGTCCGGCCGGGCGTTCACCTCGCTGACCGACACCTACCGGGTGGGCTTCATCACCATCTGCCCGAACGGGGGGAGCTGCGGCAGCGACTCGGACGTGACGCCGGTGATCTCGAACCACTACCTGAAGATCGACGCGTTCACCCCGGCGCACAAGGCGAACTGGTACGCCAAGTTCTACCAGCAGCGGCCGACCAGCTGGACCCCGCTGCGCCAGGCGCTCGCCCGCGTCGGGCGGCACTTCGCCGGCTACACCGACGGCATCAACTCGGGGATGAACGAGGACCCGATCCAGTTCTCGTGCCAGCAGAACTTCGCGATCCTGACCACCGACGGCTACTGGAACTACGGCCGCGGCAAGACGATGACCAACGGGACCTC
>JAGVSZ010000505.1 GCA_019137045.1 Betaproteobacteria bacterium | reverse complement strand
GCTGCAGCGGGTCGCCCGGGCGGTAGTCGCGCAGGCCGACGAACTCCTCGGACTCGCCGATCGAGGTCGCGAGCGTCACGCCGCCCTGCTGGTAGCGCCGCACGCCGGGCAGGGCGATCTGCGGCAGGCGGTAGCGGCGCGGCAGCACCGTCACGTGCGCGGGCGCCTCCGCGCGCACGAGGCCTTTCACCAGCCCGAGGGGATCGGTGCGGGCGAGCGTGACGCCGGCGAGCTCGATCCGGCCGCGCCGGCGCGGTTCGAGCGCGAGCTTCACGGTCTGTGCGCGGCCCGGCGCCAGCGCCGGCAACGCGACCTCGGCGGGCGCACGCGGGGTCCGCCGCTCGATGAGCCAGCGCCAGCGGTAGTAGCCCGCGTGGCGGTCGAACGCGTTCCGGCGCGCTTCGCCCGGCTCGCGCGCCTCGCGCCAGGCCTCGTAGGCGGGCCGCGGGTCGCGGAGCGCCTCGACCGCGGTCACGCCGACGAGCGCGCGCCGGCCGAGGTTCTCGACCGTCACCGGGTACTCCACGCGCTCGCCGGCGGTCGCGTAGCGGGGCAGCGCGCGTCGCACGGCGACCCGCGCGCGGAAGAACGGCGCCGCGAGCAGCGCCACGGCGAGCAGCGCGGCGAGGAAGGTGAAGGCCTGGTAGCTCATCGCCTGCGTCGTGTCGACGCCGACGATCGCTGCGGCCGCGGCCGCGCCGAGGGCGAGCCAGCCGGCGGTGGTGAGCCGTTCGCGCAGGGCGTGCTGGAGCGCGCTCAGCGCGCGCAGCGCGAGATAGAGGAGCCGCCTCACGGTGTTGCCCGCGCCAGAAGCCGCCGCGCGCGTTCGCCCGAGACGGGGGAGGGACCCCGTCTTCCCTCCCGGGGGCGGTCCGGCGGGCTCACGCCGGGACCCGCACCTCGCGGACGATGTCGGCGACGAGGGTCGCGCCGCTCGCCCCGGCGAACCGGGGACCCGCACCTCGCGGACGATGTCGGCGACGAGGGTCGCGCCGCTCGCCCCGGCGAACCGCGCCTGCGGATCGAGCACCACGCGGTGCGCGAGCACCGGCACCGCGAGCGCCTGGATGTGGTCGGGCAGCACGAACTCGCGCCCCTCGAAGAGCGCGAGCGCCTTGGCGGTGTGCTCGAGGGCGAGCGAGGCGCGCGGGCCGCAGCCGAGCGCGACCTGCGGCGCGGCGCGCGTGCGCCGGACGAGCTCGACGATGTAGTGGCGCAGCTCCTCGGCGATGCGCACCCGGCGCGCGCGGTGCTTCAGCGCGAGCAGCTCCTCGCGCGAGGCCACCGCCTCGACGGCGGCGAGCGGGTGCCCGAGATCCTGCGCGGCGAGCACCGCGACCTCGGTGTCGGCGTCGAGGTAGCCGAGCGAGAGGCACATCGCGAAGCGGTCCATCTGCGCCTCGGGCAGCGGATAGGTGCCGCGGAACTCGACCGGGTTCTGCGTGGCGATGACGAAGAAGAGGTCGTCGACCGGCCGCGTGCGCCCCTCGACCGACACCTGCTGCTCGGCCATCACCTCGAGCAGCGCCGACTGCGTGCGCGGGGAGGCGCGGTTGATCTCGTCGGCGAGCAGGATGTTCGTGAAGACCGGGCCCGGCCGGAACTCGAAGGACTGGTCCTTCTGGTTGTAGACCGACACGCCGAGGATGTCCGCGGGCAGCAGGTCGGGCGTGAACTGCACGCGCGTGAACTTGGCCCCGATCGACGCGGCGAGCGCCTTCGCGAGCGTCGTCTTCCCGGTGCCCGGCACGTCCTCCAGCAGCACGTGCCCGCCCGCGGCGAAGGCGGCGAGCAGGCGGCGCACCGTCTCGTGCTGGCCGCGCATGACCCGCTCGATGTTCCCGGCGACGCGCTCGAACAGCGCCTGGGCGTCGCGGGCGGAGAGCTCGGGGAAGGAGGGGGCGTTCATGGGCGCGCGCCTCGAAAGCGGATCACGGGGTCGACGCGCGAGCGTATGCCCCCGCGGCTGCGCCGGTCGAGGAAAAGTGCCTTCCGGTGCCTGCGATCGGGACTGCGCGGACCGCGATGAGGTGTGAGGAAAGTCCAGGCTCACCGCATGAGCCAGCGCCGCTCGTAGACTGCAACGGGCGGGTGGCAGTTCGCGTGCACGTTGGCCGAGTCCGCGGCGGCGAACCCCGTGCCGCGTGCCCGGCCAGCTGAACGCCCGACACCGCTGCGCCGCTTACCGCATCTCGAACCGGTGCACTCAGTGATATACTCGCCCGCAACGCGAGTCTTCAAGACCCGTGAGTTCAGCCGCTGGGCGCGCAGGACGGGGCTCTCCGACGCGACGCTCTGTGAGGCCGTGGCGGAGATGCGCAAGGGCCTCATCGACGCCGACCGCGGAGGAGGCGTGGTGAAGAAGCGCGTGGCGCTGCCCGGCCGAGGCAAGCGCGACGGCGCGCGCACGCTGGTCGCGACGAACCGGGGCGATCGGTGGTTCTTCGTCTTCGGCTTCGCGAAGAACGAGCGCGCAAACGTGAGCGGCGAGGAGCTGGAAGCGCTGCAGGCCCTCGCCGCCGACCTCTTGGCGTTTGCGGCGAGCGAGCTCGAGTCCCTGGTCGGGGCCGGAGCGTTGCAGGAGATCTGCCATGACCGCAAGAGCCCGGCCGAAGAGCCGGATCCTGGCCACGGTTCACGCGACCGCGCGTGATCTGCGCTCGGCCGGCTTCATCGACAAGCGCCGGATGCGCGAGTACGACGCGCTGTGCCTCGCGCCGGTGCAGTCCTACTCGAGCAGGAAGATCCGCGCCCTGCGCGCCCGCCACCGGCTCAGCCAGGCCGTGCTCGCATCGATCCTGAACACGAGCCTGTCCACGGTCCGCCAGTGGGAGATCGGGCACAAGCGCCCAAGCGGTCCGTCGCTCAAGCTCCTCGATCTCCTCGACCGCAAGGGGCTCGAGGCGCTGATCTGAGGGCGGCGATGCCGTCGCCTGCTGGAGCTGAGGATCGATCGGGAAGCGGGCTGCCTGAAGGAGGTCGAGGACGACCCACCGCTCACGACCGAACGAACTCGAGCAGCGGTCCGATGTCGCCGCGGTCGGCGGCGCGCAGCGCCGCAAGGTAGCGATCGCGCGCCGCGCCGGCATGCACCAGGTCGCCGCGTCCCCATGAGAACGGCGCGCGACCGCGCCGCACGAGCAGGCAATCGGTGATCAGCCGCGCGTGGCGCCCGTTGCCGTTCGCGAACGGGTGGATGCTGACGAGCCGGTGGTGGAAGCGCGTGGCGATCTCGTCGATCGGATAGGTGCCGTGCTCGAGCCAGTAACGGGTGTCGTCGAGCAGGTCCTTGAGCCGAACGCCGATCTGCCGCCAGTCGACACCGATGTTCTTGTCGCTCGTACGGAACCTCCCCGCCCAGCGCCACGTCTCGTCGAACATCCGCCGGTGCACCTCGCGCACGAAGGCCTCGGTGAGCGGATCGGCGCGATTGCGGCGCGACAGCGCCCAGGCCTGGCCCGCGAGGATGTTCGTCTGCTCCCACTCGTTCAGCTCGGCCTGCGTGCGGACGTGCGCGGGGAGGAGGCCCGCGGCCTCGTCCGGGTGGAGCGGAGTCGCGGCGTCCGGCGGTTCGGCCATCAGTCCCAGAGCCGCGACCAGCGGCCGGCGAGGAGCTGCGACTTCGCGCGCGCAATCTGCGCTTCGGTCAGTGCTTCCGACGTCGCCTGCTGCTCGAGCGCCATGCTGTGCGCGACGCCGAGCACCGCGCGCCGGGCGAGCTCGGTGGCGCGCCGATCGACCGCCTCCGCGAGCGGCCGCCGCGGCACGAGCGCGTAGACGAGCTCGCAGTCGAGCGCATCGGCCACTCGGCGCAGCTGGTTCAGCGAGATCGTTCCTTTCGCCTCGTTGGCTTCGGCGTCCGCGTAGCTCGATTGGCTCAAGCCGAGGCGCTTTGCCATCTGGCGGGTGGTCACCCCGAGCGCACGACGGATCGCCGCCGCCCAGCCTGTCACGGGCGGCGTGAGTCCCCGAAGCGCGGCGGCGGGCTGCAGCGTCGCGTCCAGCTGGCGCAAAGCGAGGTCTTGGAGGGGGCTCATGTTCGTCTATGGTCGGTCAAGAACTGTAAGTATGATTGATCATAGACCATCAAATTGCAAGTTTCAGATCGGCTATAACCTTGCAGACTCTGAGGCAGGCGCCCCGCCGCGGCTCATCCGTCGGGCCGCCGTCGCGGAGATCCGCCGATCATTTATCCTTGTAAAATAAGCATTGCATAGTGTATTCTGCAAAGATGATTCACCGCCGCCTGCTGCCCGAAATCCTGGCCGCGCTGGCCGAGTCGCCCGCGGTGTGCCTGCTCGGTGCGCGCCAGGTGGGCAAGACGACGCTCGCGCTCGCCATCGCCGGGCAGCGCGACGCCCTCTACCTCGATCTCGAGTCGCCGCGGGACCGCGCCCGACTCGATGATCCGGAGGGCTACCTCGAACCGCATCTCGACAAGCTGGTCGTCCTCGACGAGGTGCACCGCGTCCCGGGTCTGTTTCCCCCGCTGCGCGGCCTGATCGACCGCGCCCGGCGGCGGGGCCTGCGGACCGGCCGCTA
>JAGVSZ010000078.1 GCA_019137045.1 Betaproteobacteria bacterium | reverse complement strand
CACGGGCGCGACGACCACCGGGGCCGGCGTGGTGACGCTGACCGGCAACAACGCGAACACGAGCGTTGGCACCGCCGTCACCGTGACCCTGACGCCGAGCACGAACGCCGCGGGCTCGCTGTCCTGGACCTGCGTCGGCTCGCCCTCGCGCTTCATGCCGGGCTCCTGCCGCTAACTCCCGGCACTGCACCACCCGAACGGGCCCCTCTGCGGAGGGGCTTGTTCTTTTTTGCGGACTCGGTTCTCATCGGCGGCGCGCGGGGCGATCCGCGCGCATCGAACCCCGGATGCTCAAGGGACTGCTCGCCAACGTCTTTCGTGCCCGCGTGCAGGGCGAGGCGCATCGTGTCGCGGTGCGAACGTTGCTCGAGGAAGGGGTATCGCACGCCCGCGCCGAGCGCATGCCCGAGGCCGAGCGCGCGTTTCTCGAGGTCCTGCGACGCGAGCCGTCGAACGCCGACGCGCTGAACCTGCTCGGCCTCCTCGCGTACCGGCGCACGCACTACGACGCGGCGCTCGCCTACTTCGACGATGCGCTGCGCAGCGCCGGCGAGGTCGCCGAGTTCCACGCGAATCGCGGTCTCGCGCTCCAGGACCTCGGGCGCGCTGCCGACGCCGAGGCGGCGTTCCGCCGTGCGATCGAGCTGGCGCCCGACGTGCAGCGCTACGGGGCGATGCTGCTCTTCCTCCTCAGCCAGACGGGCAGCACGACCCCGGACGAACTGCTCGCCGAGCACAAGCGCTTCGCGGCGGCGTTCGTGGACGCGCCACCGCGGGCGGCGTTCCCGGCCGCCCGGTTCGCCGACCCCGGGCGCCGCCTGCGGATCGGATACCTCTCGGGGGACTTCCGGATGCACGCGGCCGCCTACTTCATCGAGCCGCTGCTCGCGGCCCGCGACCGCGCCGCGTTCGAGGTCTACTGCTACCAGACGGTCGCGGAGACCGACGACCGGACGCACCGGTTCCGCGCGCTCGCCGACCACTGGGAGGAGGTCTCGGCACGCGGCGACGACGACCTGGTCGCGCTGATCGGCGCGCACGAGATCGACATCCTCGTCGACCTGGCCGGCCTGACGACCGGCAGCCGCGCCGCCGCCCTCGGCCGCCGGCCGGCGCCCGTGCAGATCAGCTATCTCGGCTACCTCGCCACCACCGGCGCCCGGGCGATCGACTATCGCATCACGGACGCGCGCGCCGACCCGCCGGGGATCGCCGACGCGTGGTACACGGAGCGGCTCCTGCGGCTGCCCCGTTCCTTCTGGTGCTTTGCCCCGCACGCGGACATGCCCGCGCCGCTCGAACGCGCCGCGCCGGACGACGGTCCGATCGTGTTCGGCGCATTCAATCGGCTGACGAAGGTCCGCCCCGAGGTGCTGCGGTTGTGGGGACGGCTGCTCGCGCAGGTGCCCGATTCGGAGCTGTGGATCCTGGACGTGACGAGCGACGATGCGCACGGGCGGGTGGTGGGCGAAGTCGCTGCGGCGGGGGTCGTGCCGGAGCGCGTCAAGACCTGGGCGCGCCTGCCGGCGGCGCCGTTCTGGGACCGCATCCGGCGCGCCGACATCGCGCTCGACACCTTTCCGTACAACGGCGGCGCGACGACCTGCGAGTGCCTGTGGCTCGGAGTGCCGGTCGTCACCCGCGCCGGGGACATGGGGTTCGCCCGCTCGGGTGCGTCGATCCTCGGGGCGGTCGGCCTGGAGGAGCTGGTCGCGACCTGCGACGAGCAGTATCTCGACGTCGCGGCCGGGCTCGCGGCAGACCGGCCGCGGCTGCGCGCGATGCAGCGCGGCCTGCGCGAGCGCCTGCGGACCTCCCCGCTTCTCGACGCAGCCGGATTCATGCGCGAGCTCGAGGCGGCCTATCGCACGGTCTGGCGCGACGCCTGCGGCGCGCGTGCGGCTGCGGGCGGGCGGTGATGCTGCGGACCCTCCTGCGGAGCGTGCGTCCCGCGCTGCGTCGTGCCGGCGGCGATGGCGCGCGAGTCGGGGAACTTCTGGCGCGCGCGTCGGCGGCGCTCGAGGACGGGCGCTACGCGGACGCCGAGGCCGCGCTGCTCGAGGCCCGCGCGCTCGACCCCGGCGGCACGGACGCGCTGAGCCTGCTCGGCAAGCTCTACATGCGCCGCACGCAGTTCGACGCCGCGCTCGAGTATTTCGACGAGGCGCACGCGCACGGCGGCGACCGGGCGCCCCTGCACGCGAATCGCGCCGGGGCGCTGCTCGCGCTCGGCCGCTACGCCGAGGCCCTCGCCGCGGCGCGCCGGGCCGCGGCGCTCGAGCCCGATTCGTTCGTGCGCGCTGCGGACGTCCTCTTCGTCCTGCACCAGGATCCGGGCGTGACGCCAGCCGAGATGCTGTCCGCCCACCAGGGTGTCGCCGCGCGTTTCCTCGATTGCCTCCCGCAGCTGTCCATACCGCGATCGCGCTTCGACGATCCCGGCCGGCGCCTGCGGATCGGGTACGTCTCGGGCGACTTCCGCGACCACGCGGTCGCGTTCTTCATCGAGCCGCTGCTCGCGCAGCGCGACCGCGCGGCGTTCGAGGTGCACTGCTACCAGACGATGCGCAAGGCCGACGCGCGCACCGCGCGCTGGCGCGCGCTGGCCGACGCCTGGCACGACGTGACCGACGCATCCGACGACGCCCTGGCGCAGGCGATCTTCGACCACCGGATCGACATCCTGGTCGATCTCGCCGGGCTGACGCGTGGGGGCCGCACCCCTGCGCTCGCGCGCCGGCCGGCGCCCGTGCAGGTGAGCTACCTCGGCTATCTCGGAACGACCGGCAGCCGCGCCTTCGACTATCGCATCACCGACGCCCTCGCCGATCCGCCGGGGGAGAGCGACCGCTGGCACAGCGAGCGGCTGCTCCGGATGCCGCGCACGCAGTGGTGCTTCGCGCCGTGGGACGGAATGCCCGCGCCCGCGGAGCGGGCCGGCGGCGCGGACGCGCCGATCGTGTTCGGGAGCTTCAACCGGCTCACCAAGCTCCATCCGCCCCTGCTCGGCCTGTGGGCGCGCCTGCTGCAGCGCGTGCCCGGCTCGGTGCTGTGGATGCTCGACGTGCCGAGCGACGAGGCGCGCGCGGCGCTGCTCGCGCCGTTCCGCGCGGCCGGCGTGGCGGAGTCGCGGATCGTCACCTTTCCCCGCCAGCTGCGCGCGGACTACTGGGAGACGGTCCGCGGCGCGGACGTCGCGCTGGATCCGTTCCCGTACAACGGCGGCGCGACCACCTGCGAGTGCCTGTGGCTCGGGGTCCCGGTGGTGACGAAGGCGGGCGCGCTGGGCTTCGCGCGGTCGGGCGCGTCGATCCTGGGGAACGCCGGCCTGCCCGAGCTCGTCGCCGCCTCCGACGCACAGTACCTCGACGTCGCGGCCGGGCTCGCGGCGGACCGGCCGCGGCTGCGCGCGCTGCAGCGCGGGCTGCGCGAGCGCCTGCGGGCGTCTCCGCTCCTCGATGCGGCCGGGTTCATGCGCGAGCTGGAAGCGGCCTACCGCGACATCTGGCGGCGGGCGTGCGCCGCGCAGGGGCGGCCGGGATGAAGCTCGGCCGGATCCTCGCGGATGCGGCGCGGCGCGCCCTGCGCCCGCGTGCC
>JAGVSZ010000200.1 GCA_019137045.1 Betaproteobacteria bacterium | reverse complement strand
GCTTCCGCCGGCAGGTCGGCGAGCGCGACCTCGGGCACCGGCGGCGCCGGTTGCCCGCGCGCGACCGCGAACGCTGCGCCGAGCGCGAGCGCGAGCGCCGCGAGCAGGGCGAGCGCGCGCCCCATCGACGGCCGCCGCCTCAGGACTTCGTCTCCGTCCGCAGCCGGATGTGCAGCTCGCGCAGCTGGCGCTCGTCGACCGGCGACGGCGCGTGCGTGAGCAGGCACTGGCCCTTCTGCGTCTTCGGGAACGCGATCACGTCGCGGATCGACTCCGCGCCCGCCATCATCGTGACGATGCGGTCGAGCCCGAACGCGACCCCGCCGTGCGGCGGCGCGCCGTACTGCAGCGCCTCGAGCAGGAAGCCGAACTTGCGGCTCGCCTCCTCGGGGCCGATCGCGAGCGCGCGGAACACCTGCGACTGCACTTCGGCGCGGTGGATCCGCACCGAGCCCCCGCCGATCTCCCACCCGTTCAGCACGACGTCGTAGGCCTTGGCGAGCGCGCGCCCCGGGTCCGACTCGAGGTACGCCTCGTGCCCGTCCTTCGGGCTGGTGAACGGGTGGTGCATCGCCACCCAGCGCCTGTCCGCCTCGTCGTACTCGAACAGCGGGAAGTCGACCACCCACAGCGGGCGCCAGCCGCCCTCGGCGTGCCCCTTCTCGTGGCCGATGCGCTGCCGCAGCGCGCCGAGCGCGTCGTTCACCACCTGCGCGGGGCCGGCGCCGAAGAACATCAGGTCGCCGTCGCGCGCGCCCGAGCGCTCCACGATCGCCGCGAGCGCCGCGTCGGTCAGGTTCTTGACGATCGGGGACTGCATCCCCTCGCGTCCGCGCGCGACCTCGTTGAACTTGATGTACGCGAGCCCCTTCGCGCCGTAGACGGCCACCAGCTCGCCGTAGGCGTCGATCTCGCCGCGCGTCAGCTCTCCGCCGCGCGGGACGAGCAGGCCGGCGACGCGCCCGCCCGGCGTGCCCGCCGGTCCGGCGAACACCTTGAACTCCACCCCGCGCATGACGTCGGTGAGCTCGGTCAGCTTGAGCGGCACGCGCAGGTCGGGCTTGTCCGAGCCGTAGTCGCGCATCGCGTCGGCGTACCTCATCACCGGGAACGGCGCGGGCAGGTCGACGTCCAGGCACTCCTTGAACACCGCGCGCACCATGCCCTCCATGATCGCGCGGATCTCCTCCTCGGTGAGGAACGAGGTCTCGACGTCGATCTGGGTGAACTCCGGCTGGCGGTCGGCGCGCAGGTCCTCGTCGCGGAAGCACTTGGTGATCTGGTAGTAGCGGTCGAACCCGGCCACCATCAGGAGCTGCTTGAAGAGCTGGGGCGACTGCGGCAGCGCGTAGAACTCCCCCGGGTTCAGGCGCGAGGGCACCAGGTAGTCGCGCGCGCCCTCGGGGGTCGAGCGGGTGAGCATCGGCGTCTCGATGTCCACGAACCCGTGCGCGTCGAAGTAGCGGCGCACCGCCATCGCGACGCGGTAGCGCAGCAGGAGGTTGCGCTGCATCTCGCGCCGCCGCAGGTCGATCACGCGGTGCGCCAGCCGCACGCTCTCGCTCAGGTTCGCGTCGTCGAGCTGGAACGGCGGCGGCGCGGAGGCGTTGAGCACCTCCAGCGTCTCGGCGACCACCTCGACCTCGCCGGTCGCGAGCTTCGGGTTGACCAGCCCCGGCTCGCGCCGGATCACGCGCCCGGTGACCGCGAGCACGTACTCGCTGCGCACGCGCTCGGCGGCCGCGAACGCCTCGGTGCGCGACGGGTTGCACACGACCTGCACGATGCCTGCGCGGTCGCGCAGGTCGATGAAGATCACCCCGCCGTGGTCGCGCCGGGTGTTCACCCAGCCGAAGAGCCGGACGGTCTGGTCGAGTTGGGCCGCTGTCACCTGGCCGCAGTAGTGGGTGCGCATGTTCGGGAGCGATCGTGGAACGGGGTTCGGGGCGCGGCGGCCGGGCGCCGCCGGGGTCAGAGCGGAGGCGTCTTCAGCGCCGCGGGCGACGCGCGCGGAGGCACGCGCAGCGGGACGGCGACGCCCATCGAGATGATGTACTTGAGCGCGTCGTCGACGCTCATGTCGAGCTCCACCACCTCCTTGCGCGGCAGCATCACGAAGTAGCCCCCGGTCGGGTTGGGCGTCGTCGGGACGTAGACGCTCACGTAGCCCGCCTCGAGGTGGTTCGCGACGTCACCTCCGGGCACGCCGGTCAGGAAGGCGATCGTCCAGCTTCCCTCCTGCGGCCACTGCACCAGGACCGCCTTGCGGAACGCCTGGCCGCCGGGCCGGAACAAGGTGTCGCTGATCTGCTTCACCCCGCCGTAGAGGGAGTTCACCACCGGGATGCGGCGCAGGATCGACTCCCACACCCGCAGCAGGCGCTGGCCGATGATGTTCGACGCGGCGACCCCGGTGACGAACACGACCAGCACCGTGAGCAGCAGCCCGAGCCCCGGGATCTGGTGGCCGAAGAGCGCCGCCGGCTGGAGCGCGGGCGGCAGCAGCGTCAGCACCTGGTCCATCGACGACACGATCAGGTGCAGCACCCAGATCGTGATGACGAGCGGAATCCAGATCAGGAGCCCGGTGATGAGGTACTTTTTCATCGGCGCCGCGCGCGCGATGCGCGCGCCCGGCCATGCGTGTGCGGACGCTCAGGAGCAGGCGGAGCAGGCCCCCGCGCCGCACGCGGGCGCGGCGTCCTTCGACTCGCCCTTGTCGCCCTTGTCGCCCCCGTCGCTCTTGCCGCCCTTGTCGTCGCGCTTTCCCGCGCCGTCGGGTTTCGCCTCGGCGGGCTTCGCGCCGGCGCCCTTGAAGTCGGTGGCGTACCAGCCCGAGCCCTTCAGCTGGAATCCCGCCGCGGTGAGCAGCTTCTTGAAGGTCTCCTTGCCGCATTGCGGGCAGACGGTGAGCAGCGGCTCGGACACCTTCTGCAGGTACTCGTTCTGGAAGCCGCACGCGGCGCAGCGATACTCGTAAATCGGCATACCCAATCCCGAAAACTCGTCGAGGACGCGGAGTATACCGGAACGCCGCGGATTTCCTGAGTGAAAACGGGACGTTGCGCATCGCCGGCGCGCTCGTCGCCGGCGGGCGACAGCCGCCCGCCGCGTCGACTTCGCGACACGCGCCGACCGTTTGTCGGCGCGCGCGCAGCGCGCGCTTGACGCCCCGCCGCGCCTGCGGCTAAATGCCGGCGTCATAAATGACGATGGCATAGCCGGGCGCGGCGCCGCAACCCGCACCGACCGCCGCGCGCACACGGAATGCCAGGAGACGGACGCCCGCTGGCGGGGGCGTCCAGAGGGACGGATCGATGCCACGCCGCACGAGGAGCCAGCCGCCCGCACGCGGGCACCGCGTTCGCCGCCCGAGCGCGCCGCGTCGCGGCGTGCGACCGCCGTCCGCATCGGCTCGACGCCACGCACTTCCGACCACGAGGAGCCCCGCATGAGAACGACCTTCCGCGCCCCGTTCCCGGCGCCCGCTGCGCGCGCGCTCGCCGCCGCGCTCACGCTCGCGCTGACCGGCTGTCTCGGCGGCGGCGGAGGCGGCGGGGGCGGCGATCCACCCCCGGCGAGCGGCGGCACCGCGACGAGC
>JAGVSZ010000273.1 GCA_019137045.1 Betaproteobacteria bacterium | reverse complement strand
GCGCTCGGCGCGCAAAGAACTACAAGGTCTTGATCCACAAGTCGCGCGGCGCATCCTCAAGCAGATCGAGGTCTTGGTGACCGACCCGCGACCGTCCGGCGTGGTCAAGCTTGAGGGCGCCGCAGATCTTTGGCGCATCCGTGTCGGCCAGTGGCGCGTCGTTTACCGGATCTCGGACCGCGAACGCCTGGTCGACGTCATTGCCGTTCGTCACCGCAGCGACGCCTACAGATAGCCGCGCTGAGTCAACGGGCCGACGGGGCGCGCCGGTGAACGTGGACGATCAGCGACCGATGGTTTGAGCATCCGCATGCAGCGTGAGCTCGCCGCCACCGCCCGCCCGCTCGCCGCGGCGCGCACGCTGCCGCGGCGGGTGTACACCGACGCGGAAGTCTTCGCGCTGGAAAGCCGAGTGCTCTTCGGCCGCATGTGGCTCTGCGTCGGCCGCGAGGAAGACCTGCCGGAGGTAGGGAGCTTCCTGACGCAGGAGATCGGCGGCGAGAAGATTCTGGTGGTACGCGGCGAGGACCGCGCGCTGCGCGCATTCTTCAACGTCTGCCGCCACCGCGGCGCGCGGCTCGTCGAAGAGCCGTGCGGGCGGCTGCGCGGGGCGATCGGCTGCCCCTATCACGCCTGGACCTATGCCCTCGACGGCCGGCTGCTCTGCGCGCCGCGCGCCGCGCCCGGCTTCCGCACCGAAGACTATCCGCTCGCGCAGGCGCGGCTCGAGGCGCTCGGCGGCTTCGTGTTCGTGAACCTCGACGCGAACGCGCCCGCGCTCGGCGCGGCGCTCGCCGATCTCCCCGACCTCGCGCGCTACCAGCTCGCCGAGCTGCGCCGGGTCCGCGCGATCGAGTACGCGGTCGCGGCCAACTGGAAGGTGGTCGCGGAGAATTACAGCGAGTGCTACCACTGCCCGCTCGTCCACCCGCAGCTCCACCGCATCAGCGACGTCACCAGCGGCTTCGCGCAGGCCGGCGCGTGCTTCAACGGCGGGCCAATGCGGCTGCGCGCCGGGTTCACCACGATGTCGATGAGCGGGACGACCGCGTTTCCGCCCCTCCCGGGGCTCACGGCGGAGGACCACCGGCTGGTGCACTACTACCTCGTCTATCCGAACCTCATGCTCGGGCTGCACCCGCAGTACGTCCTGGTGCATCGCGCCTGGCCGCTCGCGCCCGACCGCACGCGCGTGGTGTGCGAGTGGCTCGTCCCGCAGGCCACGCTCAGCGCGGACGGCTTCGATCCGTCGGACGTCGTCGAGTTCTGGGATGTGACCAACCGCCAGGACTGGGCGCTGTGCGAGCGGGTGCAGCGCGGCGCCGCCTCGGCGGGCTACGTCCCCGGCCCGTACCACCCGGCCGAGCTGTGCGTGCACGCGTTCGACAAGTGGTACGCCGATTCGATCGCGCCGGTGCTCGCGCCTACTTCCTGACGAACCCGAGGATCCCGCCGCCGATCGAGCCCGCGTCGCGCGCGTCCCAGCGGCCGGCGTCGACCGCGGCGAGGAAGTCGGCGACCGCGGCATTGAACGCTTCCGCATCCTCGATGTTTATGGTGTGCCCCGCGCGCGGCAGCACGACGAGCCCGGCGGTGCGGATCGAGCGCTTCAAGAGCAGGCTCGCCTCGAGGCACGGGTCGTCCTCGTCCCCGGTCATGACGAGCGTCGGCACGTCGATCCGCTTCATCCCGTCGACGAGCTGGTAGAGCATCGGCCGGCGCATCTGCACGCCGCGCAGCGTGAGCGCCGCGCCCCTGGGGGAGTGCCCGGCGAGCTGGTCGGCGAACGCCTGCCAGCCGCGCGGATTCTTGGTGCGGAAGCGCACGCGCGTGGGCCCGGCCGCGTACTGGCGCAGGGCCTGCTCGCCCTCGGCCTCGAACGCGGCCGCGGCGGCCGCGCACTCCGCGCGGAACCGCTCCTCGTCGCCGGGTTGGGCGCCATAGCCGCAGCCGGCGATCACCAGCGAACGGGCGCGGTGCGGATGCGCGAGCCCCACGTGCAACGTCGCGAAGCCGCCCATGGAAAGGCCGACGACGTGCGCGCGGTCGATCGTCAGGTGGTCGAGCACCGCGACGACGTCGTCGCGCGCGTGCTCCTGCGAGTAGCTCGCCACGCTCTCGGGGACGTCGGACGGCGGGTAGCCGCGCGCCGCGTACGCGATGCAGCGGTAGCGGCGCGAGAAGTACCGCAGCTGCGGCTCCCAGCTGCGGTGGTCGCCGGCGAACTCGTGCACGAAGATCACGGGAGTCCCGTGCCCAGCCTCTTCGTAGTGGAGCTTGACGCCGTCGGGGGCGGTGGCGTGGGGCATCGGGACCTCCGGTGGCGAGGGCGCAAGCGTACCCGAACCCCAGGGCGGTAAGATCCGGCCTCGATGCAAAAAAGAAACGGGCCGTATTCGCATACGGCCCGCAAGTTACCGCAGGGGAACTCTTTCGCCGCCCGGCTCGGCTGCGATCCGGTCCGCGCGGCGATGACGACGGTGGGAACGGTAGCAGAGGGCCCCGCGGCGCAGCGCGTTCTGTGACAAGTTTTTTCAAGCGCGGCGAGCCGGTCGCGGAGAGTTGACAGCGTTCCGTCACACGGGAACCCGGATGGACCGTACCGAGCGCTTCTACAAGCTGCACCGCCTGCTCGAGGCGAAGGGCACGGTGCGGATCGGCGAGCTCCTGCGCGAGCTCGGGGTGTCGCGCGCGACGTTCAAGCGCGATCTCGAGTACATGCGCGACCGCATGAACGCCCCCATCGAGTGGGACCGCGAGCAGAGGGGGTACCGGTTCGCCGCCGGCGCGGCGGGCGCGCCGCGCTACGAGCTGCCCGGCCTATGGTTCAGCCCCGCGGAGATCCGGGCCCTGCTCACCATGCAGCACCTGCTCGCCAGCCTGCAGCCGGGCCTGCTCGAACCGCACGTGAAGCCGCTGCTCGCACGCCTGCGCGCGGCGCTCGGCGCGGGCGAGCATCCGGCGGACGAGATCGAGCGCCGGGTGCGCATCATCCACCTCGGCGCGCGCACGCTCGCGCTGCCGCACTTCGAGCGCGTCGCCGCGGCGGTGCTCAACCGCCAGCGGCTGCGCATCGCCTACGCGAGCCGCGGCTCGAACGAGCGCACCGAGCGCGAGATCAGCCCGCAGCGCCTCGTCCACTATCGCGAGAACTGGTACTGCGACGCGTGGTGCCACCTGCGCGAGGACCTGCGCAGCTTCGCGGTGGATGCGATCCAGTCCGCCGTGCCGGTCGAGAAGCGGGCGAAGAGCGTCGCGGAGCGCGAGCTCGACGCGGTGCTCGCGGCCGGCTACGGGATCTTCTCCGGCCGCAGGACGACCTGGGCGAAGCTCCGCTTCACCGCCGAGCGCGCGCGCTGGGTGGCGGCGGAGGAGTGGCACCCGCGCCAGCGAGCGCGCTTCGAGGCGGACGGCAGCTACGTGCTGGAGCTGCCGTTCTCCGACCCGCGCGAGCTCGCGATGGACGTGCTGCGCCACGGGGCGCACGTGGAGGTGCTGGAGCCGGCGAGCCTGCGGGACGCGGTGAAAGCGCAGCTCGCCGCGGCGCTCGCAAGATACTGAACCGGTCGTCAACCAGGGAGATGGAAATGCTTCGTGTGATCCGCCGCTGCCTC
>JAGVSZ010000020.1 GCA_019137045.1 Betaproteobacteria bacterium | reverse complement strand
ACCACGAGCCGGCGGACGGCGGGGCCGCACGCGTGGCGGCCGCGGGTTGCGGCGGCGGCGCGGCCGCCGGCGCGGGCTCCGGCGGGACGGGCGCGGGCTGCGCGGGCGTGATGCCCTTGACGACCGCTTCCTGCCTCGTCTCCCTGGCCTCCTCCTTCTTCGCCTTCGCGAGGTCCGGCTCCTCCGGGCGCTCGACGAGGTCGAACGACGGCGGCAGCGGCTCGGCCTGGTTGAGATCGTCGTGACGCAGGCGGTCGACCTTGTAGTTCGGCGTCTCGAGGTGGCGGTTCGGCACGAGCAGCACGTTCACCTTGAAGCGCGTCTCGATCGAGAGCACGTCGGTGCGCTTCTCGTTCAGCAGGAACGTCGCGACGTCGACCGGCACCTGCGCGACGACCTGCGCGGTGTTGTCCTTCATCGCCTCCTCCTGCAGGATCCGCAGGATGTGCAGCGCGGTCGACTCGGTGCCGCGGATGTGGCCGATGCCGTGGCAGCGCGGGCACGCGATGTACGCGGACTCGGCGAGCGCGGGGCGCAGGCGCTGGCGCGAGAGCTCCATCAGGCCGAAGCGCGAGATCTTGCCGAGCTGGATGCGCGCGCGGTCGTAGCGCAGCGCGTCGCGCAGCCGGTTCTCGACCTCGCGCTGGTTCTTCGCCGACTCCATGTCGATGAAGTCGACGACGATGAGCCCGCCGAGGTCGCGCAGCCGCAGCTGGCGCGCGAGCTCGTCGGCGGCCTCGAGGTTCGTGTTGAACGCGGTCGTCTCGATGTCGCCGCCCTTGGTCGCCCGCGCGGAGTTGACGTCGATCGCGACGAGCGCCTCGGTGTGGTCGATCACGATCGCGCCGCCGGAGGGCAGCGGCACCTGCCGCGCGTACGCGGTCTCGATCTGGTGCTCGATCTGGAAGCGCGAGAACAGCGGCACGTCGTCCTTGTAGAGCTTCACGCGGTGCACGTTGTCGGGCATCACGTGGCTCATGAACTGCTGCGCCTGCTCGAAGATCGGCTCGGTGTCGATCAGGATCTCGCCGATGTCCGGGTGGTAGTAGTCGCGGATCGCGCGGATGACGAGGCTCGACTCCTGGTAGATCAGGTAGGCGCCCGGCTGGAGCTTCGCGGCCTCCTCGACGGCCCGCCACAGCTGCAGCAGGTAGTTGAGGTCCCACTGCAGCTCCTCGGCGGTGCGGCCGATGCCCGCGGTGCGCGCGATGACGCTCATGCCTCCCGGCACCTCGAGCTGCGAGATCGCGTCGCGCAGCTCGTTGCGGTCCTCGCCTTCGACGCGGCGCGACACGCCGCCGCCCCGCGGGTTGTTCGGCATCAGCACCAGGTAGCGGCCGGCGAGCGAGATGTAGGTGGTGAGGGCCGCGCCCTTGTTGCCGCGCTCGTCCTTGTCGACCTGGACGATCAGCTCCATCCCCTCGCGGATCTGGTCCTGGATGCGCCCCCGGCCGCCTTCGCCTTCCTCGTCGTCGCCGCCGCGCCGCCCGCCCTTCAGGTACTGGCGGGCGATCTCCTTGAACGGCAGGAAGCCGTGGCGGTCGGTGCCGTAGTCGACGAAGCAGGCCTCGAGCGACGGCTCGACGCGCGTGACCACGGCCTTGTAGATGTTGGACTTCCGCTGCTCCTTCGCGGCGGACTCGATGTCGAGGTCGATCAGCTTCTGGCCGTCGACGATGGCCACCCGGAGCTCCTCGGCCTGGGTGGCGTTGAACAGCATGCGCTTCATGCGGATTCCTTCGTGCGCGGTCGGAAGCGACCGGCCCGGAAGGCGGCGGGAACGAGCGGACGGGACGCGCGGCTCGCGAGCCGAGCGATCCCGGTCAGGACGGTGCGGCGGCGGAGCGGATGGCGGACCGCCCGGGCGCAAGGCCGGGGCGTGAGCGAACGGGGGCGGCGTCGGGGGTCATCGCTGCGCTGCTCGCCCGCGGGACGCACGGTAGGTGCGATCGCGGCGGGCCGTTCGGGGGTCGGGTCTCGCCAGGAGTCCGGTTGGACGAAGGATCTCGGGGAGGCTCGCGGGAACCGGGGCATGCGCCACACCGGCGACGCGAACCGCTGATCGCGTGATCTTGATCGTTTGCCGCACAGCCCGGGCTCGTCCCCGGCACGGCGGCCGGGCGGCGCGGGACTGCGCTAATGCCTTAATATCGCTCTTTTTTCGGATTCGATCCGGCCGGCGAGCGACTTCCCGGCTTGGCCGCCCCGGATTCGGTGGCGGCGCCGCGCGGCACCGGTCGGCGGACCCGGTTCGCCGGACCCGGCCCGAAGGCGGATCCAAGGCGGGGGGCGCTGGCAGGTACCTTGGCGCGGCTGACCCCACAATTATAGGCGAATGAACGGGTTACGCAACAACGTCGTGAGCGAGGTCGCGATCGACGAGGCGGCCGCCGGCCAGCGCCTCGACAACTTCCTCGCCCGGACGCTCAAGGGGGTGCCGAAAAGCCACCTCTACCGGATCGTCCGGTCGGGCGAGGTGCGCGTGAACGGGCGCCGGGCCGGCCCGGACGCGCGTCTTGCGGAAGGCGACCGCGTCCGGATCCCGCCGGTCCGGACCGCGCAGCCGTCCTCCCCGGCGGCGGCTTCCGCCGGTGCGGCGAAGGCGGGCGAGCGCCTTGCCGTGCTGTACGAGGACGACGACCTGGTGGCGATCGACAAGCCCGCCGGCGTCGCGGTCCACGGCGGGAGCGGGATCGCGCACGGGGTCATCGAGCGCCTGCGTGCCGCACGCCCCGGGGCGCGGTTCCTCGAGCTCGTCCACCGGCTCGACCGCGAGACCTCGGGCGTGCTGCTCGTCGCGAAGAAGCGCGCGGCGCTCGCGGCGCTCCACGCCGCGTGGCGCGCGGGCGCGGTCGACAAGCGCTACGTCGTCCTCGTGCGCGGGCGCTGGCGCGATGCGAAGCGCGTCGTCCGGCTTCCGGTGCACCGCTACACGACGCGCGAGGGCGAGCGCCGCGTGCGCGTCGAGGACGAGGGACAGCATGCGCAGACGACGTTCCGCCGGCTTAAGGTCTGGCCGCGGCACGAGCCGCCGCTCGCGCTGCTCGAGGCCGAGCTCCACACCGGCCGCACGCACCAGATCCGCGTGCACCTGACCCACGTGGGCTTCCCGCTCGCCGGCGACGACAAGTACGGCGACTTCGCCTGGAACCGCGAGCTCGCGAAGGCGGGGCTCAAGCGCATGTTCCTGCACGCCGCGAGCCTCTCGCTCGCCCACCCGCGCACCGGCGCGGCGCTCGCGCTCGCCTCGCCGCTGCCGCCGGACCTCGCGGCGTTCGTCGCGTCGCTGGGCGTAGGCGCGACCGAGGGCTCCCGTGGCTGACCTCGCGCCGCGCCGCTTCCGGCTGATCGTGTTCGACTGGGACGGCACGCTCGCCGACTCGACCGCGCCGATCGCCGCCGCGATCCGTGCGGCGTGCGCCGCGGTCGGGCGCCCGATGCCGAGCGAGCGCGACGCGCGCTACGTGATCGGGCTGGGGCTCGCCGACGCGCTCGCGCACGTCGCGCCGGGGCTCACGGCCGACGAGACCCGCGAGCTCGCGGCCCACTACCGGCGCCACTACCTGGACCGCGAGCCGACGATCCCGCTGTTCGAAGGCGTCTCGCAGCTGCTGGCGGATCTCGACGACGGGGGCTTCCTGCTCGGCGTCGCGACCGGCAAGACGCGCGCCGGGCTCGACCGGGCGATCGCGAAGAACGGGCTCGCCGGCCGCTTCCACGCGACGCGCTGCGCCGACGAGGGCTTCCCGAAGCCGCATCCGGACATGCTGCTCGCGCTGATGGACCGGCTCGGCGCGGAGCCGCGCGACACGCTGATGATCGGCGACACGACGCACGACCTCGACCTCGCGCGGAACGCCGGCGCGCACGCGCTCGCGGTCTCGTACGGCGCGCACGCGCCCGAGGGGCTCGCCGCGCGCGAGCCGCTCGCGACCGTGCACTCGGTTTCGGAGCTGCGGGCGTGGCTGCTGACGAACGGGTGAGCCGGGCGGATGCCGGCGCGATGAACGACGGCGACCCTTCGGCGGCGCCCGCGCGCGTCGTCGTGGCCGAGTCGTCGGCGCTGGTCGACGGCGGGCGCGGCGCGCGCTTCGAGGTCGGCGGGCGGCCGTGCTTCGCGCTGCGCGTCGCCGGGCACGCGCTCGCCTGGCGCAACGAATGCCCGCACACCGGCGGCGAGCTCGACTGGAGCGAGGGCGATTTCCTCGACGCGGACGGACGGTACGTCGTGTGCGCGACGCACGGCGCGCTGTTCGAGCCGTCGACCGGCCGCTGCGTGGCGGGCCCGTGCAAAGGCGCCTCGCTCGAGGCGGTCGCCGTGCGCGAGGAGGGCGGCCTGGTCGTCGCGGAGTAGACTCGCGGGTTCGCGGCGCGCGGTGCGCCGGGCGAGAGGCGGCATGGCGGACGAAGGCTGGGAACGACGGGCGCTGGAGGCGCTGGCGAGCGACATCGTGGTCGAGCGGCGGCGCGCGCGGCGCTGGTCGATCTTCTTCCGGTTGCTCGCGCTGGCGGTCGTGGTCGTCGGCGGGCTCCTGTTCCTCGGCGTCATCGGTGCGCAGAGCCACATCTGCCTCGACAAGTGCACGGCGGTCGTCGACGTCGACGGCGAGATCGACCGCGAGGGACGCGCGAGCGCGGACATCGTCGTCGAGGGGCTCAGGGCCGCGTTCGAGCACCCGGGCACCAAGGGCGTGCTGCTGCGGATCAACAGCCCGGGCGGGAGCCCCGTGCAGGCGGGGCAGATCTACGCGGAGGTCCGGCGCCTGCGCGCCAAGTACCCGTCGATTCCGCTGCACGCCGTCGTCGAGGAGATGGCCGCGTCGGGCGCCTACTACGTCGCGGCCGCCGCGGACCGCATCTACGTGAATCCCGCGAGCCTCGTCGGCTCGATCGGCGTGATCATCGACGGCTTCGGCTTCGCCGGCTCGCTCGACAAGCTCGGCGTCGAGCGGCGCGTGCTGACGGCGGGCGAGAACAAGGCGTTCCTCGACCCGTTCTCGCCGCTGCCCGAGAAGCAGCGCGAGTACGCGCAGGCGATGATCGCCGACATCCACGCGCAATTCATCGCGGCCGTCCGCGAGGGACGCGGCGCGCGCCTCAAGGAGACGCCCGAGATGTTCTCCGGGCTCGTCTGGAACGGCCAGCGCGCGGTCGAGCTCGGGCTCGCCGACGCGACGGGCAGCGTCGACGGCGTCGCGCGCGACGTGATCGGCGCCGAGGAAGTCGTCGACTTCACGCCGCGCGAGGACCTCCCGAGCCGGCTCGCGCGCCGCTTCGGCGCCGAGGCCGGACGCGTCGCGGTGCGCACGCTGCGCTCGACCGGGTTCGCCGGGCCGATCCTGCGCTGACGCGCGAGGCGCGCCGGCGCCCGCGCGTCAGTCCAGCCAGCCGCGCGCGATCGCCTTCGCGATCGCCTCGTGGCGATTCAGCGCTGCGAGCTTCACGAGCGCCTTGCCGACGTGGAAATCGACGGTGCGCGACGCGATCCCGAGCTTCGCCGCGATGTCGCGGCTCGTGAGGCCCCGCGCCGACATCGCGAGGCACTCGTGCTCGCGCCCGGACAGCGTGTCGCGGGCGCCGGCGGCCACCGGCGCGCGGGGCGGAGGATCGACGTGGCGGCTCGCGTGCACGGCGTGCGCCGCCCACAGGAGCTCGCCCAGGCGCGCGTGGATCGCGGCACGGCGCGCGGGCGCCACCGGCGCGACCGACGAGTCGAACGCGACGATCGCGCGCCCGCGCGCGGTGCCGATCGGGATCGCGACGCCGCTGCGGATGCCTTCGCGCGCCGCCTCGTCGAGGAAGCGCCGCAGGCGTCCGCGGGCGACGATCACGCCTCCGTCCCAGAGGCACGGCAGCGACTGGCCGGCAGTCGCGACGAGGCGCGGATCGGCGCTCGCGTAGCCGGCCTCGCGCCAGGCGCGCTGCCAGCGCTCGCTCCAGGTCGACCAGACGGTCGCCGGCGCGAGGGCGATCGGCGCCGCCGGGGAAGGAAAATAGGTCACGCCGTCGAAGCCCAGCCAGCGCGCCCAGTCGAGGATCACGCTCGCCGGATCGGACGCGGCCGCCATCGTGTCGGCGCCGGGCACGAGGATCGCGACCGGCGGGCCCGGGCGGATCGGGAGCGGACGCTGGGCCGAGGCCATGGTCGCGGGTGGGGCGGTCGGGGACTGGGGGAAATCCTAGTACCGGCAAGGCTGTCGTGTACAACCGGGCGACGAACGGCGTCGCTGCGGCGCAACCTCGGGGCAAGGGCGCGTCGCGACGGCGCGGCGGTCCCTGTCCGCCATGACGCGGGCATGGCGCGGAGGCGGGCGTCGGGCTGGAGCCCGCCCCGCCGGGCAAGCGATGGGTCGGGCTCCGGCCCGACGTTGGTTTCCGCGATCGGGCTATCGCTTCGCCGGCGGCGGCAACCCGGTCAGCCTCGTGCCGGGACCCACGCCGTGGTCCGCGAACCATCCCTTGCGCATCTCGAGCGCGTAGAGCGCCTCGCCGCGCGACGGGTGCGTCGCGTCGCTGCGCGGCGCCATCTCGTCGACGTTGAGGATGCGTCCCTCGGCGTCGATGAACGCGATCGAGAGCGGGATGTAGGTGTTGCGCATCCAGAACGCGAGCGGCTGCGGCTCGGGGAACACGAACAGCATGCCGTGGTCCGCCGGCAGGCTGAACCGGTACATGAGGCCGAGCGAGCGCTGGTCCGGCGTCGACGCGACCTCGGCCGCGATCGCGTGGGGGCCGACCTTGAGGTTCGTGACCGGCAGCGACTGCGGCTTGCCGTCGGGGCCTTGCGCGGAGGCGGGCATCGGGGCGGAGAGCAGGGCGATCGCGGCGACGGCGAGGATGGTAAGGGCTTTCGTCATGTCGGGGACGGGGCGCGGTTGCGGTGGAGGTAGGCGAGCCACAGCGCGAAGCTCGCCGCCGTGAACGCGGCCATGCCCGAGGCGAGGCCGACGAGCGAGCGGTCGAGGAGCGGCGCGACGGTCCCCGCGATGATGCCCGAGAGCATGAACTGGATGAAGCCCTGCAGCGACGAGGCGAGCCCGCGCATCGTCGGGAACAGGTCGAGCAGCATCACCGTGATGCTCGGCATCACGATCGAGGAGCCGATCATGAAGACGAACAACGGCGCGACGTGGATCGCGACGTGCGCGGGGGCCAACGCGGCGAGCGCCGGGTTCGCGATGCACGCGGCGCCCATGAACAGGTAGCCCAGGCGCACGGTGCGGCGCGGCGCGAGGCGCCCGGCGACGCGGCCCGACACGGTCGCGCCGATCATCACGCCGGCGATCAGCGGGATGAAGAGCCAGCCGAAGCCGAGGGTCGAGACGCCGAGCAGGTCGACGAGGAACGACTGCGCGCCCGCGACGTAGACGAAGAACGCGCAGAAGTTGAGCGCGGGCACGAACGCGAGCAGCAGGAACTCCGGCCGACCCAGCACCGAGCGGTAGTTGCGCGCCATCGTGCGCGGATGGAGCGGCGTGCGCGCCGAAGGCGGATGCGTCTCCGGGAGCGAGCGCGCCGTCCACGCGAGGAGCGCGAGCGTGAAGGCGAGCAGCGCCCAGAACACGCTCCGCCAGCCGAGCGTGTTGAGCAGGATGCCGCCGATCACCGGCGCCACCGCCGGAGCGATCGAGAACACGAGCGTGATCTGCGACATGACCTTCTGCGCCTCGGCCCCGTGGTAGCGGTCGCGGATGATCGCCCGGCCGACGACGAGCCCGGACCCCGCCGACAGGCCCTGCAGCGCGCGCACGAGCCACAGCGAGGAGATGTTGCCGGCGATAGCGCAGCCGAGCGTCGCCACCGCGTACACGGCGAGCCCCGCGAGCACGACGGGGCGGCGGCCCAGGGCGTCGGACAGCGCGCCGTGCCACAGCATCATGAACGCGTACGCGAACAGGTAGGCGGACAGCGTCGCCTGCACCGCGACCTGCGGCACGCCGAACTCCGCGCCGATCGCGCCGAACGCGGGCAGGTACAGGTCGATCGAGAACGGCCCGAGCATCACGAGCGTCGCGAGCAGGCCCGCGAGCGCCCACGAGCGGCGGCCGGCGCGCGCGGGCGCCGGGTGGTCGGCTTCGCCGCTCAAGCCTCGGGGCCTCCGCCCTCGAGCGCCGCGTCGACCGCGGCGCGGTCGTACTTCGGCGCGAACAGCGCGACGAACGCGTAGACGTAGCCGCGCAGGAACACGTTGCGGCGGAGCGCGAGCCGCGTCGTCGACGGCGCGAACAGGTGCCCCGCGTCGAGCTTCACGAAATCGCGGTCGCGCGCCGGGTCGTAGGCCATCTGCGCGACGATGCCGACGCCCATGCCGAGCTCGACGTAGGTCTTGATGACGTCTGCGTCGAGCGCGGTGAGCACGACGTTCGGCTCGAGTCCGCGCGCGGCGAACGCGGCGTTGATCTGCGAGCGTCCGGTGAACGCGAAGTCGTAGGTGACGATCGGGTGCTTCGCCAGCGCCTCGAGCGTGAGCCTGCCCTTCGTCTTCGCGAGCGGATGGCCGACCGGCACGAGCACGCAGCGGTTCCACGTGTAGCAGGGCAGCGTGACCAGCTCCGGGTAGTCGGCGAGCGCCTCGGTCGCGATGCCGAGGTCGGCCTCGCCCTGCGCCGTGAGCTCGGCGACCTGGCGCGGGTTGCCCTGGTGCAGCACGACGCGCACCCTCGGGTAGCGCTCGGCGAACGCCTGCAGCACCTTCGGAAGCACGTAGCGCGCCTGCGTGTGCGTCGTCGCGATCGTGAGCGTCCCGGTGTCCTCGCGCCGGTACTCGTCGGCGACGCGCTTCAGGTTGCCGATCTCCGCGAGCGCCTTGCGCGCCGTGTCGAGCACGACGCTGCCGGCGGGCGTGAGCGACGCGAACCGCTTCCCCTGCCGCACGAAGATCTTGAGCCCGAGCTCGTCCTCGAGCTGCCGGATCTGCTTGCTGATTCCCGGCTGCGACGTGTAGAGCGCCGCGGCCGCGTCGGACACGTTGAGGCCGTGGTCGACGATGGCGCAGAGGTAGCGAAGCTGCTGGAGGTTCATGAACCGTGGGCGTCCGGAGCCGGAAGGCGGAGATCGGAGCGGGGAGATCGCGGAACGCCCCCGGGGCCGCGGCTGGCTATATAGCGAAATTGTTGGATGATATCATGGACATATAACCGTACCGCGCGAGCCGCGAACCGCGGCGCATCGGATCCCCGATCTCCGCAGCCCTCCTTCCGATCTCCGCCTTTCCTCCCGTGTCGCAACGTCTGTCGGTCCACCCCACCCACCCGCAGCTGCGCCTCGTCCGGCAGGCGGTCGCGCTGCTCCGCGCGGGCGGCGTGATCGTCTACCCGACGGACTCGTGCTATGCGCTGGGCTGCGGGCTCGATGCGTTCGACGCGGCCGCGCGCATCCGGGCGATCCGCGGGATCGACGAGCGCCACCACCTGACGCTCGTCTGCGCCGACCTCGCGCAGGCGGGGCGCTACGCGCGGCTCGACAACTGGCAGTTCCGCGTCCTGCGGCAGGGCGTGCCGGGCAGCTACACGTTCCTGCTCCCCGCGACGCGCGAGGTGCCCCGGCGCCTCAAGCACCCGCGACGCAGCACGATCGGCGTGCGCGTGCCCGCGCATCCGGTGGCCTCGGCGCTGGTGGCGGAGTTGGGCGAGCCGATCCTCTCCTCGTCGCTGATCCTGCCCGGCGAGACCGCACCGCTCAACGACCCCGATGCGATCGTCGCGTCGGTCGGCAAGCGGGTCGACGCGTTCCTCGATTCGGGTCCCTGCGCGGGCGAGGCGTCCACGGTCGTCGACCTCGAGACGCCGCCCGGCGCGGTCGTCCGCAGGGGCCTGGGGGATCCGGCCGCGCTGGGGCTGGCCTGAGCGGGAGCCGGCGGGGCGGGCCGGGCCGGCCGATCTCGGGTAGAATGGCGGCCCAATGGAGCTCCTGTCGCTCGAGCGGATCGCGCTGGCCGCGATTCCGATCATTCTGGCGATCACGGTGCACGAGGCGGCCCACGGCTACGTGGCGCGGATGTTCGGCGACGGCACGGCTTGGATGCTGGGCCGCGTCACCCTGAACCCGCTGAAGCACATCGACCCGGTCGGGACCGTGCTCGTGCCGCTGGCGACGCTGTGGCTCGGCGGGTTCCTGTTCGGGTGGGCGAAGCCGGTGCCGGTCAACTTCGGCAACCTGCGCCACCCGAAGCGCGACATGCTGTGGGTCGCGGCCGCGGGGCCGGGCTCGAACTTCGTGATGGCGGTGGGCTGGGCGCTCCTGCTCGGGCTCGCCTCGGCCGGCGGCGCGCTGCAGAGCGCGGGCCTCCAGTACATGAGTCTCGTCGGAGTCGTGATCAACGTGTCGCTGATGGTGCTCAACCTGCTGCCGATCCTGCCGCTCGACGGCGGGCGCATCGCGCTGAGCCTGTTGCCGCGCCGGCTCGCGATTCCCTACTCGAACACCGAGCGTTTCGGCTTCATGCTCGTCATCCTGCTCCTCGTGACCGGCGCGCTGGGTGTCGTGCTCGGCCCGCTGTACCGCCTCGCGCTCGCGGCGGTCGGCGCCGTCACCGGCGTCGACCTGCGGTCCGGCCTCTGACCCCACCCCATGTTCAACGATCGCGTGCTCTCAGGCATGCGTCCCACCGGGCGCATGCACATCGGCCACTACCACGGCGCGCTGCGCAACTGGATCCGGCTCCAGGAGGAGCACGAGTGCCTGTTCTTCGCGGCCGACTGGCACGCGCTGACGACGCACTTCGACGAGGCCGAGGCGATCTCGGACACCGTGTGGGAGATGTTCGTCGACTGGCTCGCCGCGGGCCTCGACCCGACGCGGGCGACGCTGTTCATCCAGTCGCGCGTGCCCGAGCACGCCGAGCTCACGCTGCTCCTGGGGATGATCACGCCGGTGGGCTGGCTCGAGCGCGTGCCGACCTACAAGGACCAGCAGCAGCGCCTCGCCGACCGCGACCTGTCGAACTACGGCTTTCTGGGCTACCCGGTGATGCAGAGCGCCGACATCCTGATCTACCGCGCCAACATGGTGCCGGTCGGCGAGGACCAGGTGTCGCACATCGAGCTCACGCGCGAGCTCGCGCGCCGCTTCAACCACATCTACGGCCACGAGCCGGGCTTCGAGGAGAAGGCGAAGGCGGCGGTCAGGAAGCTCGGCGCGAAGAAGGCGAAGCGCTACGACGAGCTCCGCTCGGCGTTCCAGGAGAAGGGCGACGAGGCGGCGCTCGCCGCGGCGCGCGAGCTGCTCGAGGAGACGCAGAACCTGTCGCTCGGCGACCGCGAGCGGCTGTTCGGCTGGCTGGAGGGGGCGCGGCGCGTGATCCTGCCCGAGCCGCAGCCGCTGTTGACCGCGACGCCGCGCGTGCCCGGCCTGGACGGACAGAAGATGTCGAAGTCGACCGGCAACGCGATCTTCCTGCGCGAGGATCCCGCCGAGGTCACGCGCAAGGTGCGCACGATGCAGACCGACCCGGCGCGCGTGCGGCGCACCGACCCCGGCAACCCCGAGGCCTGCCCGGTGTGGCCGCTGCACCAGATCTACTCGGACCCGGCGACGCGCGACTGGGTGTGGAAGGGCTGCACGACCGCGGGCATCGGCTGCCTCGAGTGCAAGCAGCCGGTGATCGACGCGATCGTCCGCGAGCAGGCGCCGATCCACGAGCGCGCGCAGAAGTACCTCGACGACCCGCAGCTCGTGCGCAACATCGTCGCCGACGGCTGCGAGCGCGCCCGCGAGCTCGCCGAGGAGACGATGGCGGACGTGCGCGAGGCGATGGGCCTCCGGTACGGCTGATGTCCACCGAAGCCTCGCTCGACCTCGAGCATCCGTCGCCCGCGCCGAAGCCGGTCGCGCGCGTCTACGGCGAGCCGATCGCCGAGCTGCCGGTCGACCTCTACATCCCCCCCGAGGCGCTCGAGGTGTTCCTCGAGACCTTCGAGGGTCCGCTCGACCTGCTGCTCTACCTGATCCGCAAACAGAACGTGAACGTGCTCGACATCCCGATGGCCGAGCTCACGCGCCAGTACCTGGGCTACGTCGAGATGATGCGCCGCACGCAGCTCGAGCTCGCGGCCGAGTACCTGCTGATGGCGGCGGTGCTGATCGAGATCAAGTCGCGCCTGCTGCTGCCGCGCCCGCCCGCGCTGCCCGGCGAGGAGCCCGAGGACCCGCGCGCCGAGCTCGTGCGCCGGCTGCTCGAGTACGAGCGCATGAAGGCGGCGGCGCACGCGATCGACGCGCTGCCGCTCGCGGAGCGCGACTTCTCGCTCGTGCGCGTCTGGTTCGACCGCGTCTCGTCCACGCGGCTCGCGCAGGTCGAGCCCGCCGACCTGCGCGCGGCCTGGGCCGCGCTCGTCCAGCGCGCGAAGGTCAACCGCCACCACCTGGTGACGCGCGAGCAGCTGTCGGTGCGCGCCGAGATGAGCCGGCTGCTCAAGGCGCTCGTCCCCGGCCGCTACGCGGAGTTCACGACGCTGTTCGCCGAGCACGCGGACGTGCCGCACCTGGTCGTCACCTTCCTCGCGATCCTCGAGCTCGTGCGCGAGCAGCTGGTCGACGTGACGCAGGCCGAGCCGTACGCGCCGATCCACGTCCACGCCAAAGGCGAGGCGGCGTTCGCGCTGGCCGCCGACACGGAATGACCACGCCAGAGACCCCCGATCCGGACATGCACGCGGCCGACGCCGGGCCCGCGGAAGATCCTACGCGCGCGGCCGTGGCCGGAGGCGCCGCCGCTGCCGGGGCGCCGGACGGCGAGGCCGCGCCGGCAGGCGACCTCGCCGAGATCAAGCGCGTGCTCGAGGCCGCGCTGCTCGTCGCCGGCGAGGCGATGCCGGCCGCGCAGCTCGCGCGCCTGTTCGACCCGCCGCTCGACGGCGAGACCGTGCGCAAGCTGCTCGAGGAGCTCCGGGCCGACTGGTCCGGGCGCAAGGTCGAGCTCGCGCAGGTCGCGTCGGGCTGGCGCTTCCAGGCCTCGCCGTCGCTCCAGCCCTTCCTCGACCGGCTCTCGCCCGAGAAGCCGCCGAAGTACTCGCGCGCCGTCATGGAGACGCTCGCGATCATCGCGTACCAGCAACCCGTCACCCGCGGCGACATCGAGGCGATCCGCGGGGTCGCCGTGTCCACGAACGTCGTCAAGACGCTCGAGGACCGGCAGTGGGTGGAGGTCGTCGGCCATCGCGAGACGCCGGGACGCCCGGCGCTCTACGCGACGACCAAGACGTTCCTCGACGACCTCGGCCTCCGCTCCCTCGCGGAGCTCCCGCCCCTGGCCGAGCTCGACGCCTCGAATCTCCTGGAGACTCCCGATGCCCCAGCCAAAGCCGCCGAGGCGGCCCTCGCACTCGCGACCCCGATCCTCGGGGCCGATGCGGCAGAGCACCCTGCACCCGCACCAGTCGAGCCTGGCGATGCAGGGGTTCGAGGCGAGCCTGCCGCCTCCGAGACACAAACGTTCCACTGACGAGGTCTTCTCCGAGCCGCAGCGCCTGCACAAGGTGCTGGCGAGCTGCGGCTTCGGCTCGCGCCGCGCGATGGAGGACCTGATCCTCGCCGGGCGCATCACGGTCAACCGGATGCCCGCCGAGATCGGCCAGAAGGTCGGTCCCGGCGACGAGGTGCGCATCAACGGCGAGCCGGTCAAGGTGCGCTTCGCCGAGCCGAAGGCGCGCGTGCTCGTCTACCACAAGCCCACGGGCGAGCTCGTCACGCGCGACGACCCCGAGGAGCGGCCGACGGTGTTCGGGATGCTGCCGCCGATCAAGGACGGGCGCTGGATCGCGGTGGGGCGCCTCGACTACAACACCGAGGGGCTGCTGCTGTTCACGAACTCGGGCGAGCTCGCGAATCGGCTGATGCACCCGCGCTACGAGGTCGAGCGCGAGTACGCGGTGCGCGTGCTCGGGCGCCTCTCCGACGAGCAGGTCGAGACGCTGAAGCGCGGCGTCGAGCTCGAGGACGGCCCGGCGAAGTGCGAGAAGGTCGAGGACGGCGGCGGCGACGAGGACGCGTCGAACCACTGGTACCGGATCGTCGTCAAGGAAGGGCGCAACCGCGAGGTGCGCAGGATCTTCGACGCGATCGGTCTCACGGTGTCGCGGCTCATCCGCGTGCGCTACGGCCGCGTGGCGATGCCGCCGCAGCTGAAGCGCGGCGAGGTGGCCGAGCTCGAGCCGCAGGAAGTGAACGCGCTCCTCAAGTCGGCGGGCCTCAAGGCGCAGGGCGGCGGCGCGCCGCCGGCGGGCGGCAAGCCCCCGCACGCGCGGCCCGAAGGTCAGCGGCGCGGGCCGCACGGCGGT
>JAGVSZ010000453.1 GCA_019137045.1 Betaproteobacteria bacterium | reverse complement strand
TGTTCACGCCGCGCCCGCCACCGCGTGACGTATTGCGGCAGACGAGCGTCGACGCGTCACCTGCCCTGTCGAAGCCGGGTCAGAGCCCGAGGTAGGCCTGACGCACCCGGTCGTCGGCGAGCAGCTCCGCCCCGCTCCCCCGCATCACGATCCGCCCGTTCTCCAGCACGTAAGCCGACTGGGCGAGCCGCAGCGACACCGCCACGTTCTGCTCCACCAGGATGATCGTCAGCCCCCGGCCGTGGAGCGCCTTGATCGTCTGGAAGACCTCCTGCACCACCGCCGGCGCGAGCCCGAGCGACGGCTCGTCGAACATGATCAGCTCGGGCTGCCCCATCAGGCAGCGCCCGATCGCGAGCATCTGCTGCTCCCCGCCCGACAGCGTCCCCGCCGCCTGGCGCTCGCGCTCCCGCAGCCGCGGAAAGAGCGTGAAGACCTCCGCGATCGCGCCCGCCATGCGCGGGCGCGCGCGCGCGAGCATCGCGCCCATCTCCAGGTTCTCGCGCACCGTCAGCGAGGGAAACACCTGCCGCCCCTCCGCGACCTGGCCCACGCCCAGCTGGCACACCGCGTGGCTCGGCAGCCCGGTGATGTCGCGCCCGCGGTAGCGTACCGTGCCGCGGCGCGGCGGCTCGATTCCCGCGATCGCCCGGATCAGGCTCGATTTCCCCGCACCGTTCGACCCCACGATCGCGACGATCTCGCCCTCCTGCGCCGCGATCGACACGGCGTCGAGCGCCTGCGCGTCGCCGTAGTAGAGGTCCAGCCGGTCGACTTCGAGAAGGGCCGTCACACCGCCTCTTCCCCGAGGTAGCACTCGAGCACCGCCGGATCGCGCACCACTTGCGCGGGCGCGCCCTCGCAGATCTTCTCGCCGTGGTGCAGCACCACCACGTGCGCGGCGAGCGCCATCACCGCGCGCATGACGTGCTCGATCAGCAGGATGGTGAGCCCGGTCTCGTGGTTGATGCGGCGGAACACCGCGACCATCTCGTCCACCTCGGTCGGGCGCAGCCCGGCCATCACCTCGTCGAGGAGCAGCAGGCGCGGGCGGGTCGCCATCGCGCGCGCCACCTCGAGGCGCTTGCGCTCGGGCAGCGTCAGGCTCGCGGCGAGTGTCTGGCTCTTCGCGTCCAGATGCAGCAGTTCGAGCACGCGCCACGCCTCGCGCTCGGCGTCGCCCACGCGCGCCGCGGCGTTGAGCGCGCCGACCACGACGTTGTCGAGCACCGTCATCTGGGGGAAGGGTTTGACCACCTGGAAGGTGCGGCCGACGCCGGCGCGGCAGATCTCGTGCGGCCGCAGGCCCGTGATGCGCCGCCCGCCGAGGGCGACCGCGCCCGTGTCGGGGGCGAAGACGCCCGCGATCAGGTTGAAGCAGGTGGTCTTGCCGGCGCCGTTCGGACCGATCATCGCCGCGATCGCGCCGTCGGCGAGCTCGAAGCTCACGTCGTGGACCGCGCGCAAGCCCCGGAACGACTTGCCGATCGAGCGCACCTCGAGCAGGGCCATGTCAGCGCGGGGCGAAGCCCAGCCGGCGCGCGATCGCCGGCCAGATCCCGTTCGGCAGGAACACGATCACGACCAGCAGGCACACGCCGTAGAACACCTGCTTCACGCCCGGCGTCTCGATGCCGAGCAGCTGCATCAGCTCCGTGATGCCGTCGGCGAGCGGGGTGAGCACGAACGCGCCCACGATCGGCCCGGCCAGCGTGCCGAGCCCGCCGATGATCGGCCCGAGGATGATCTCGATCGACCGCCCCATCGAGAAGATCTGCTCGGGAAAGAGGTTGTTGTAGTAGAAGGCGAAGAACACCCCGGCGAGCGAGGTCATCGCGGCCGACAGCCCGACCGCGACCATCTTGTAGCGGAAGGTGTCGATGCCGAGCGCCTGCGCGGCCTCCTCGTCCTCGCGAATCGCGCGCCAGTAGTAGCCGAGCCGGCTCGCGAGCAGCAGCCGCGACAGGGCGAGCGCGCCGACCGTCAGGGCGAGGATCGCGTAGTAGAACATCACCGGCGGCCCGCGCAGGGTGGCGAGGTCGGTCACGCCGCGCTCCTTCACCGGCAGGAAGAGCCCGCCGGACGCGCCGAGCCAGTTCCAGTGGTCGAACCCGATGCGCGTGAACTCGGCGAAGGCGATCGTCAGGATCGCGAAATAGACCCCCGCGATCCCGAACCGGAACGCGAGGAAACCGATCACCAGCCCGGCCAGGGTGCAGAGCACGATCGCCGCCAGCGCGCCCAGCCAGGGGTTCACGTCGAAGTGCACGAACAGGGCGGCAGCCGCGTACGCGCCGATCCCGACGTAGAGCGAGTGTCCGAGCGAGAGCTGGCCGGCGAACCCCATCATGATGTTCCAGGCCTGCCCCGTGTAGGCGAAGTACAGGCACAGGATCAGCACCGAGAGCACGTAGGCGTCGACCGCGAACGGCGCGCCGAGGAGGAGCACCGCGACGAGCGCGAGCACGGCGCGCGCGCGCGCGGGCAGGCCGGCGACGAGCGCGCGCACGCTAGCCGGCCCTCCCGAGCAGCCCCTGCGGCCGGAACAGCAGCACGAGGATGAGGATCGCGAAGGTGACCATGCTCTTCGCCGAGGGCGCGATCAGGAGCCCGGCGAGCGCTTCCGACATCCCGATGACCACGCCGGCCGCGAGCGCGCCGGTGAGGCTGCCCATGCCGCCCACGATCACGATGATGAAGGCGAGCAGCGTGTACGCCGGCCCCTGCACCGGCGTCACGTCCACCAGCAGGAGCATCATGCAGCCGGCCGCGCCGACGCAGGCCGCGCCCAGTCCGAAGGTCAGCGCGTAGAGGCGCTTCACGTTCAGTCCCACGACCTGCGCACCGAGGTAATTGTCGGCGCACGCGCGGATCGACTTGCCGACCAGCGTGCGGCGGAAGAAGGCGAAGAGCGCGCCCGCCGCCAGGACCGCCGCCGCCGCCGCGTAGACCCGCACCTTGTCGATGATCAGCGGGCCGATCTCGAACGAATCGAGCGCGTAGTCCACCTGCACGTTGCGCGCGTTCGGCCCGAACACCATGAGCTGCACGTTCACCAGGATGATCGCGACCGCCACCAGCAGGATGAACTGCGTGTGCTCGGGGCGCGTGACGAACGCGTTGATCAGCCCGCGCTGGAGGGCGTAGCCGAACAGGAACAGGACGCCACCGACCGGCAGGGCGGCGACGAGCGGGTCGATCCCGGTCAGCCCCACCAGCACCACCGCGAGGTACATCGCCGCGGTCATCATCTCGCCGTGCGCGAAGTTCACCACGCGCACGACGCCGAAGATCACCGACAGGCCGAGCGCGGCGAGCCCGTACACGAGCCCGGCGAGCAGGCCCGCGACGACGACGTTGGCGACGAGATCGATGGGCACGGAGGCGGCGCGGCGCGTCCGGGCGGGCGCACCGCCCGCCCCTGCGCCCACCCGGCGGCGCGAGCGCCTACGCCCGCTGGTACCCGGGCACGGGGAAGACCGGCTTCGCCTCGGCCGCGGACGCCGGCAGCACGACCGTGGGCCGCAGGTTCAGGTTCTGCAGCGCCGCCGACTGGTTGCCCTCGACCTGCCCCTTCGCGTTGAACTTGATCGGCCCGCCCAGCATCATGCGCTCCTTGATGTCGGTCTGACGAATCGCCTC
>JAGVSZ010000429.1 GCA_019137045.1 Betaproteobacteria bacterium | reverse complement strand
GGTGCGGCGCGCGTTTCCCGCGGGTCCGCTCGCCGCGGAGGTGCGGGACTCGCCGCTGCTCACGAGCGACGCCGCGCGCGCGCGCGCGCGCGGCGCGCTCGAGGCCTACCTCGCCGCCGCGGTGCTGATGCCCTACGATCCTTTCCTCGCCGCCGCGCGGCGCACGCGCTACGACGTGGACGCGCTCGTGCGCGAGTTCGAGGCGACGCCCGAGCAGGTCTGCCACCGCCTGGTGACGCTGCGCCGCCCGGGCGCGGAAGGCGTTCCCTTCGGGCTGCTGCGCGTGGACGCCGCCGGCTTCACCAGCAAGCGCTTCCCGCTCCCGCGGCTGCCGCTGCCGCGCCACGGCGGCGCCTGCCCGCTGTGGGCCGCGTACCTGGCGCTGCAGTCGCCCGGCCCGATCGTGCGCCAGCTGGTGGAGTTCCCCGACGGCGAGCGCTTCCTCTTCGTCGCGCGCGCGCTGGAGAAGCGCGGCGGCGCGTTCCCGATGCCGCGCCGGCTCGTGTCCGTGATGCTCGCCTGCGACGCGCACGCCGCCGACCAGACCGTGTACGGCGACGGGCTCGACCTCGCCTCGGCCGCGCCCGCGACCCCGGTGGGCGCCAGCTGCCGTGCGTGCGTGCGCACCGACTGCGCGTACCGGCAGGAGGACGCGGTGGTCGGCGCCTGAGCCGGCTGTCCCGGCCGCGGCGAAGCCGCTACACTGGCCGCGCGGCGGGTGCGGCGGAAGGAGGCGAGGCGTGACGCGGGTGCTGATCGCGGAGGACGACGCGAACATCGTCGAGCTGCTGAGCTTCGTGCTCGGCCGCGACGGCTGCGCGGTGACCGCGGCGCTCGACGGCGACGAGGCCCTGCGCTGCCTGCGCAGCGCGCCGCCCGACGTGATGATCCTCGACCTCATGCTGCCCAAGCGCAACGGGTTCGAGGTGCTGAAGGCGGTCCGGAGCGACCCGGCCCTGCGGGCGCTGCCGGTGCTCGTGCTCACGGCCAAGGGCCAGGCGCGCGACCGCAGCCTGGTCGAGGGCATCGGCGTGGACGGCTTCCTGACCAAGCCGTTCTCCAACACCGACGTCGTCGAGGCGGTGCGCCGCCTTGGACGGCGCTAGGCGGGCGCGGTGGCGCTCGACCCTGCGTCGGGCCCGCCCGGTCGTCTCTCACGCGCGCGCGACGCGGCGCGCGTACTGCCCCTGGCGGGCTTCTTCCTGCTGCTGCCGCCGGTGATCGCGCCGTTCGCGGCGCCCGCGGACGTCCTCGGCGTGCCGCTGGTGGTCGTGTACCTCGGCGCGGTCTGGCTCGGCCTGGTCGCGGTCGCGGCGCTGCTCGCGCGCGTCCTCGCGCCGCCCCCGGCCCGCCCCGAAGCGCCGCCGCCGCGCGACTGATGTTCTCGGCCAACCTCGTCCTGCCGATCGCGCTCGTCTACGTGGCGCTGCTCTTCGCCGTGGCCTTCGTCGGCGACCGGCGCGCGCGCGCCGGGCGCGTCGAGTGGCTGCAGTCGCCGCTCGTCTACACGCTCTCGATCTCCATCTACTGCACGTCGTGGACCTTCTACGGCGCGGTGGGCTCGGCCGCGCGCGGCGGCCTGGAGTTCGCCACCATCTACCTCGGCCCGACGCTGGTGTTCGCCGGGTGGTGGGTGCTGCTGCGCAAGCTCGTTCGCATCGGCCACCTGCACGGCATCACCTCGGTCGCCGACATGATCTCCTCGCGCTTCGGCAAGAGCGCGCCGCTCGCGGCGCTGATCACCCTGATCGCGGTGATCGGCGTCACGCCCTACATCGCGCTGCAGCTGCGCGCCGTCACGACCAGCATCGAGGTGATCAGCAGCGCCGGGCCCGAGGAGGCGCTCGGGATCGCCCCGGCGGCGGCCAACGCGCACGCCGGGTTCTGGATCGCGGCCGGGATGGCGCTCTTCACGATCCTCTTCGGCACGCGCAACGTGGACGCGAAGGAGCAGCACCACGGCGTGGTGGCGGCGATCGCGCTGGAGGCGGTGGTGAAGCTGGTGGCCCTGCTCGCGGTGGGCCTGCTGGTGGTGTTCGGCATCTGCGACGGCGTGGCCGACAGCTTCGCGCGCGCGGCGCCCGGGCTGCTGCACGCGCCCGAGGGCTTCGGCACCCGCTGGGTGGCGCTCATCTTCCTCTCGGCGGCGGCGATCGTGTGCCTGCCGCGCGAGTTCCAGATCACCGTGGTGGAGAACGCCGACGAGCGCCACCTGGTCACCGCGTCGTGGCTCTTCCCGCTCTACCTCTTCCTCATCACGCTGTTCGTGCTGCCGATCGCCATCGCGGGCCTCTCGGTGCTGCCGCAGGGCTCGAACCCGGACATGTTCGTGCTGACGCTGCCGATGTGGGCGGGCAACGACGGGGTGGCGCTGCTCGCCTTCCTCGGCGGCTTCTCGTCGGCCACCTCGATGGTGATCGTGGCCTGCATCGCGCTCTCCACCATGGTCTCCAACCACCTGGTGATGCCGCTCGCCCTGCGCTTCCGCTGGGTGCACCTCAACGCGAGCGGCGAGGTGCGCCGCTTCCTCCTCGCCAGCCGGCGGGCGAGCATCTGCGCGCTCATGCTGCTCGGCTACCTGTACTTCCACTACAGCGGCAGCGGCGAGGCGCTCGCCGCGATCGGGCTGATCTCGTTCGCCGGCGTGGCCCAGTTCCTGCCGGGGCTCGTCGGCGGGCTGTACTGGCGCAACGCCAACGCGACCGGCGCGCTGGCCGGCCTCGTCGCCGGCGCGGTGCTGTGGGCCTACACGCTGTTCCTGCCCAGCCTCGGCGCCGGGGTCGTGTTCACGCCGGAGCTGCTGCGCGACGGTCCGTTCGGCCTCGCGCTGCTGCGGCCGCAGGCGCTGTTCGGCGTCACCTGGCTCGACCCGCTGGTGCACGCGCTCTTCTGGAGCCTGTCGGCGAACACGCTGCTCTTCGTGCTGGGATCGCTCGCGCGCGAGCCGCGGCCGATCGAGCGTCTGCAGGCGGCGCTGTTCGTCGACGTGTTCCGCACCCCGGCCGAGGCCGCCTCGGGGCTCATCCGGCGCACCGCGGCGGCCGAGGATCTGCGCGTGCTCGCCGAGCGCATCCTGGGCGGCGACGAGACGCGGCGCTTCTTCGAGCGCGCGGCGCGCGAGCAGGGCCTGGAGTACGGGCGACCGGTCGCCAACGACGCGTTCATCACGCAGCTCGAGACCAAGCTCGCGGGGAGCGTCGGCGCCGCCACCGCGCGCGCGATGATCTCGGAGGCGGTGGTGCTCGAGTCGATCGGGCTCGACCAGCTGATGCAGCTGGCCGACGAGACGCGGCGCGCGCGCGAGCACAGCCGCCAGCTGCAGGAGAAGTCGGGCCAGCTCGAGGCCGCGGCCGGACAGCTGCGCGCCGCCAACGCGCGCCTGCAGCGTCTGGACCAGGAGAAGGACGAGTTCCTGAGCCAGGTGAGCCACGAGGTGCGCACGCCGATGACCTCGATCCGCTCCTACGCCCAGGTCCTGCTGGAGACGCCCGGGCTCGACCCGGACCGCGCGCGCCGCTACGTGCGCATCATCCACGACGAGAGCGTGCGCCTGACGCGCCTGCTCGACAGCACGATCGACCTGAGCCTGCTCGAGCACGGCGAGGTGCCCTGGGCGCGCGCCGCGATCGACCCGGAGGCGGCGCTCGAGCGCGCGATCCGCAGCTGCCAGGGGCTCGCGGGCGCGCGCGTGCGGCTGCAGAGCAGCGAGCGGGCGCGCGGCGCGACGGTGGAGGCCGACGAGGACCGCCTGTGCCAGGTGTTCATCAACCTGATCTCCAACGCGATCAAGTACAACACCAACCCGGCGCCGCAGGTGACGATCCGCAGCGCGCTGCGCGGCGGGGCCTACGAGGTGGAGGTCGCGGACAACGGCCCCGGCATCCGCGCCGAGGAGCGCGACCGCATCTTCTCCAAGTTCATGCGCGGCTGGGCGTACCTGCAGACCGGCGCGAGCGGCGCCGGCCTCGGGCTCGCCATCAGCCGGCAGATCATGCGCCGTCTCGGCGGGACGCTCGAGGTGGTGCCGGGCGACGGACGCGGCGCGTGCTTCCGCGTGACGCTGCCGGCGCGCGCGCCCGCCGCGGCGTAGGTCCGGGGCGGCCAGGGCGCTTCACCCGCTTCAGTCGAAGGACCCATGAAGTCAGCCTGCTTCAGCGGGGCATGACCCGGGGACCGTTGCGCGGGTCACGGGGAACGAGGACCTCTGGAAGAAGATCGATCGAGTGCCCGCGCTCCACGACAGCGGCGCCTGCGCGCCGCCATGGCTCGCCGCTCGTCAAGCGACCGGTTGACTGCCTTCCGAGCCTGCCGGCGGCATGGCCGCGCGGTAGGCCGGGCGCGCCGAGACGCGCGCGTACCAGTCCGCCACGCGTGGCCGTGCTTCGACGAGATGGAAGAGCTCGATCCGCACCAGCCGTTGCACGAACGGCGCGATGTCGATGTCGGCCAGGCTGTAGCCGGCGCCGGCGAGCCAGGGGCCCTCGGCGAGGGCGCGGTCCATGCGTTCCACCATGTCGGCGAGCTGCGCGAGCGCGGGGCGGAGGTCCTCGGCCGTCACCCCTGCGGTCGCCGCCTTGTGCCAGCGCGCGCGCACGCGCGCGTCGGGGATGCGCGCGATCATCGCCTGCACTTCGTCGCGCGGCAGCCGCTGCAGCTCCGGCTGGATGTTCTTCGCGAACGACGGTAGCTTGATCGCCTCCGTCGCCACTGCGTCCGCGTAACGCGTCCACTGGCGCATGCGCGCGCGGACGTAGGGGTCGGTGGGCGTCAGCCGCACTTGCGGATAGGCGTCCTCGAGATATTCGTTGATGAGGCGCGATTCGGTGTGGACGCGCCCGCCGTCGAGCAGCACCGGCACGAGACCGGCGGGATTGAGCGCGAGGAACTCCGGGCGCAGCTGGTCGAAGCGGCGCAGGTTGAGGTGATGCCCCGTCCACGCGAGGCCCTTCTCCGCGAGGCACAGGCGCACCTTCTGCGAGCAGGTGGAGTGCGTGCTGTGATGGAGTTCGATCATTGCGCAGACCGGGGACGCCCGATCCCCCCGGGATCACTCGGGTTCGATGCCGGCCGCCTTCACGAGGCGTCCCCAGTTGGGCGTGTCGGTCGCGACCAGCTTCTTCAGGGACTCCGGCGTGCCGGAGAACGCCTGCCCGCCGACGCGGGCATAGAACTCGTTCGCTGCGGGGGAGTCGGTGATCGCGTTGAAGAGCTCGGCGAGCCGCCGCACCAGGGGCTCGGGCGCTCCGGCCGGCAGGAACGCGGCGAACCAGTTCACCAGCTCGTAGTCGGGCACGCCGGCTTCCAGCATGGTCGGAACGTCGGGCGCGCTGGGCAGGCGCGTGGGCGCGGTGACCGCCAGCGCGCGCAGGCGCCCGGCGCGCACCTGGGGCAGGCCGGTCACGACGTCGGCGAACACGAAGTCGAGCCGGCCGCCGATGAGGTCGGTCAGCGCCGCCGGCACGCTCTTGTAGGGCACGTGCACGGCCTGCAGCCCGGCGCGGATCTTGTAGAGCTCGCCGGCGGCCTGCCCGGTGAAATTGCCGCTGCCGAAGTTGAGCTTGCCGGGCTGGGCGCGCATCAGCGCGCTCAGCTCCGCGACGCTGGCGACGGGCGTCTTCTGCGGATCGACCAGCAGAACGAAGCCCCAGCGCGCGATCGGCGCGACCGGGGCGAAATCCCGCGCCGGATCGAACGGCAGCTTCTTCATCAGGAACACGTTGGTCGTGATGGTGCTGTTGGGGGTGACGAGCACCGTGTAGCCGTCCGGCGCGGCGCGCTGCACCTCGGCCGCCGCGAGGTTGCCGAACGCGCCGACCTTGTTCACCACCACGATCGGCTGACCCGTAGCCTCGCGCATGCGGTCGGCGTAGAACCGCGCGGTGGTGTCGATGCCGGTGCCGGCGGCATACCCGACCACGAAGGTGACGGCGCGCGCGGGATAGGTGGTCGGCTGCGCCCAGACGGGCAGGGCGGCTAGGGTGACGACGAGAGCGAGCAGCGTGCGCATGGGCACTATCGTTTCCTCCGATTACCGATTGAGCAGGAAAGTGCGGGCGTCGCAGATCCGCGCCCGGGTTGCCTGCGGCGCGATCCTAACCGACCTCGTTCTCCAGCGCGATTCGCGGGCAGTCGGCTCGCTCCCGCCGCCATGCCTCCTGCCGCGTTGCCCTCGCAGCAGGCATTGCGCGGTACCTCTCGCTGCGCAAACCGTCCGCGAGCCACGGCCGTTCTGCGGCATCCGGGAGAAGTGTCCGTGGCCCTTGAAAAATGGCGCCTGCGGCCTCATAGTACGGGCATCGAATTTGCTTTCGGGTTCGTCGGCAGGATCCCCTCGCGGGCCCCGCTTCCGGTCTCTCCCATTGGCAATTTGACGCCACGCGCATTCCTGCGCGCGGCAACGCCAAACCTGGAGGCACCCATGGCGACCGGCACCGTGAAATTCTTCAACACCACGAAAGGCTTCGGCTTCATCCAGCCGGATGACGGTTCGAAGGACGTCTTCGTGCACATCTCCGCGGTCGAGCGCGCCGGACTCGGCAGTCTGAGCGAGAAGCAGAAAGTCTCGTTCGACCTCGAGAAAGGCAACAACGGCAAGACGTCCGCGGTGAACCTGAAGGCCCTGTAGTCCTCGACGGCGCAGCCCGCGTTTCCGCGGGCCGGGGAAATCCTGCAAACGTCGCGATCGAAGGCAGGCCTTCGATCCGGCACCGAGACGAGGGCGGACATGGCGAAGGAAGAAGTCATCGAGATGGAGGGCGTGGTTGACGAAGTCCTGCCGAACACGCAGTTTCGCGTGACCCTGGCCAACGGCGCCGGTGTGCTCGCTTACGCCGCGGGCAAGATGAGGAAGCATCGCATCCGCATCCTGGCCGGCGACCAGGTCACCCTCGCGATGTCGCCGTACGACCTGACCAAAGGCCGCATCAACTTCCGGCACACGGACGAGCGGGTGGCGACGACGCCGAACCGCCGCCCGTCGCACCTGCGGCGGCGCTAGCCCTGCGAGCGACGGCATGGCCAAACCCAACTACGCGTTCGCAAGACGCCAGAGAGACCTCGCAAAGAAGCAGAAGAAGGAGGAGAAGCGGCGGCGAAAGCTCGCCGGGCAGCAGGAACAGCCTTCGCAGCCGACGGTTCCGCCGGCCGGCGGCGGAACGCCCGACACCGGGGAGATTGGCGGCTGATGCAACGGTTTGCGGCGGCAAGCGGGCCGCTGGCGGGCGCGCATGGTCCCCGCGCACGCTGAGAGTCAAGGGAGGAGCACCTTGCGCGACATCCTGCAATGCCTCAAGAAGCACGGCGAGCGGCTCGATTGGGAGCTCGCCGAGGAGACGGGCATGCCGCTTCCGACGGTGCGCGAGGGCCTCGCGCGCCTGGCGGCCGCGGGTGAGATCATCACCTGCAACCTGACCCGATTCGAGCGCGGCACCCCAACCGAGGCGCTGGTGTGCCGCATCGCGGGCTACGTTCCGCCGCGAGCGCCCGGTCGTAAGCCGAACCCGACGACGTAGTCAGGGGAGCCTGACCAGCCAGCGCCATCGGAGGTCGGACCCCGGCGCTTCCGTCTCGCTCGCCGGCGCAAGGGGTCGAACGCGTCGTCGATGGCGATGCAGCGCACAGGGGCCCGGCGGCGGGTAGCGCAACGCCACCCGCGCGGGGATCAGCGCTTTGCTCCACCTGCGGCCCCGCTGCTCGTCAGTCCCGGCCATCTTTCGAACACCAAGTTCCTTCACGTCAACGCGATCGACGACGAGCGTCGCGGCCTGCTCGCGGCCGCCTTTTCCGCGCGCCGGGCGATCGGCGCATGGCGGCACGATCCGGCGTGCCGCTCGGGCGTCGCGATATACTGGCCCGCGCGAACCGGTCGCGTCGCCTCGGACGTGGCCGGTGCTTCGCTCGTGGCGACACTCGCGACGAGAGAGACGGCCGGGCAGTGCGCCGGTTCGGTGCGATCCCGCGAGGCGGGCGAGGTCGGCTGGCTGCCGGATCTCGCCTCCAGGGTGAATCGGCAGCCCGATGCACGAGTCGATGCGACACGGCGATGCGCCTGCGGCACGTTGAAATCCTCCATGCGATCCGGCAGGCCGGCTCGATCAGCGGTGCGGCCGAACTGCTCTCCATCACCCAGCCCGCGGTCAGCAAGATCCTGAAGCACGCGGAGCAGCAACTCGGGTTCGCGGTCTTCCGGCGCATCCGCGGGCAGCTGCGGCCGACCGATCAGGGCGAGGCGCTCCTCGGGGAGGTGGAGAAGGTCTACGAGGTGCTCGACCGCACGCACCGCGCCGCCCATTTCATCCGCCAGGGTCTCGACACGCACTTGCGGGTGGTGTGCCTCCCGAGCCTCGGCATCGGCGTGATCCCGGCCGCGGTGCGGCTGTTCCGCGCGCGTCAGCCGCGCACGACGCTGGAGATCGCCTGCCGGCACACGCACGAGATGAACGGCGCGCTGCTCGCGCGCGAGTTCGACCTGGGCATCGGCTTCGGGCCGGTGGACGGCACGGAGCGCGTGCCGGGAATCGACTGCTCGCTCCTCACCACCGGGGAGATGGTCTTCATCGACCGGGCGGCGCCCGACGCCGCGGACGGGCGCGGTGCGATCCAGCTGGCGGAGATCGATCCCGAGCGGCTGATCGGGCTCAACTCGAGTCACTACCTCGGGGTCGCCCTGCGCGGCGTGCTCGACCGGGAGGGCGTCGCGCCGTTTCCCGCCATCCAGGTGCAGACCTACTACGTCGCCCTCGCGCTCGTCGCCGCCGGCACCGGCTGCGCCGTCATCGACGAGTTCACCGCGCTCGCGCCTCCCGCGGGCGTCGTGGTGCGGCCGATCGACCCGGCGCTGCGCTTCGGGGTGTACGCGTACACCCGGGCGCAGCAACCCGCGTCGAAGCGGGCCGTCGAGTTCCTGGAATGCGTCCGGGCGGCGTGCGCGGAAGAGTCGTCGGTCCGCGCGCGCGCTGCGCGACCGGCCGCCGAGGCTCAGCCGCGCACCGCCAGCAGGGCGCTCACCAGCGGCTCGATCTGATTCGCGCGCAGCCCGGCCAGGTTCGCGCGCCCGTCGGCGACGACGTAGATGCCGTGCTCGCGCCGGAGCCGGTCTGCCTGCCGCTCGTCCACGCCGAGCAGCGAGAACATGCCGCGGTGGCGCAGCAGGAAGTCGTAGCGTTCGGTCCCGGTGCGCGTGCGGAACGCCGCCGCGAGCGCGCGCCGGGTGGCGACGACCGCGCCGCGCATCGCGGCGAGCTCGTCCCGCCAGCGCGCCGCGAGAGCCGGATCCTCGAGCACGATGCGCACGATCGACGCGCCGTGGTCAGGCGGCATCGAGTACGCGATCCGCGCGCAGACGACCAGCTGGCTGAGCGCCACGTCGGCCTGGGCGGGGGTCGCGCCGAGCACGAACGCGGCGCCGGTGCGCTCGCGGTAGATGCCGAAATTCTTCGAGCAGGACGTCGCGACGGCCATCTCCGGCACGCGTCCGGCGAGCAGCCGCACGGCGGCAGCGTCCTCGTCCAGGCCGTCGCCGAAGCCCTGGTAGGCGAGGTCGACGAACGGAAACAGCCCCTTGCGCACCAGCAGGTCGGCGAGCTCGCGCCACTCCGCCGCCGTCGGATCGGCCCCGCTCGGGTTGTGGCAGCAGCCGTGGAGCAGCACCGCGTCGCCGGCGGCGGCTCCCCCCAGCGCATCGAGCAGCGCGTCGAACCGGATGCCGCCGGTCGCCGGGTCGAAGTACGGATAGCGCCGGATGGCGAGGCCCGCATCCGCCATGATCGACTCGTGGTTCACCCAGGTCGGGTCGGGCAGCCACACCGTCGCCCCCGGACGTGCGCGCGCAAGCAGCCCGGCGAGGATGCGCAGCGCGCCCGCCCCGCCCGGCGTCTGCACCGCGCGGATCCGGCTCGCATCGCCGTCTCCGAACACGAGGCGCTGGACCGCCGCGTTGAACGCCGCGTCGCCCGCGGGGCCGACGTACGACTTGGTGGTCTCGCCCTCGTAGAGCCGCCGCTCGGCCGCGCGGACGGCTGCGAGGATGGGTGTGCGCCCCGACTCGTCGCGGTACACCCCGATGCTCAGGTCCATCTTCCCCGGACGCGGATCGTCGCGCACGAGCGCGATCAGCGACAGGATCCGGTCGGGTTCAGCCTTGCGCAGCGCTTCAAGCATGGTCGTGGTCTCCGACGGCAGGCGCGCCGAGGATCTTCCCCGGATTCAGCACGCCCTGTGGATCGAATGCGCGCTTGATCGCGCGCATCAGGTCGAGCTCCCGCGCGGGGCGCATCCGGGCGAGCGCCGCGCGCTTGGTCTGGCCGATCCCGTGCTCCGCGCTCACCGTCCCGCCCAGCCCGACGGCGATGTCCTCGATCGCGCGCGCCATGTCTCCCGCGGCGGCGCGCAATGCGGCGTCGCCCCCGCCTGCAGGAGGGAGCACGTTGAGATGGATATTCCCGTCGCCGATGTGCCCGAAGGCCACCGGCACGCAGCCCGGCACGCGCGCCGCGCAGTCCGCGGCCACCCGCTCGATGAACTCGGGCACCCTGACCACCGGCACGGCGGTGTCGGTCTTCACGATGTGGTACGAAGCCGCACCCATTGCGTGAACGATGCCCTCGCGCAGCGACCACATCGCGCGGCGCTGCGCGGCGGAGGTCGCGATCGCGCCGGCGCGCACCACCCCCTGGTCGAGCGCCTGCGCGAGCAGCTCCTCGAACGCCGCGCGCAGGTCGAAATGGCGGCTGGTGCTCTCGCATTCGAGCAGCACGTACCAGGGCAGCCGCTCGGCGAAAGGCTCGCGCGCGGCTCCGGTGTGCGCGAAGTGCAGGTCGAGGCCGGCGCGACCCATCAGCTCGAACGCGCTGATCGCCTCGCCGAGCGCGCCGCGCGCGCGCACGAAGAGCGCGATCGCCTGCTCCGGCGCGGCGAGCCCGAGAATTGCGGTCTCGCGTCCGATCGCCTCGGGGCGCATGCGCAGCGCGGCGGCGGTGATGACCGCGAGCGTGCCCTCCGAGCCGAGGATGAGGTGCCGCAGGTCGTAGCCGGCGTTGCACTTGGGCAGCGCCGCGGGCGGGCCGAGCACCGTTCCGTCGGCGAGCACCGCCTCGACGCCGAGGACCTGCTCGCGCGCCATGCCGTAGCGGACCACGTTGTTGCCGCCCGCGTTGGTCGCGAGGTTGCCGCCGATCATGCTCGTGCCCGCGCCGCCGTGGTCCAGGCCGACCGTGCGTCCCGCGCCGGCCGCGGCCTCGCGCACCTCGTGCAGGGTGCAGCCGGCCTCGGCCACCAGCACGTTGCCGACCGGATCGACCGCGCGGATCCGGCGCAGTCGTTCGAGCGAGAGGACCACCGCGTGCTGGCCGGGCAGGGGGAGCGAGCCGCCGGCGTACCCCGTGCCGCCGCCGCGCGGGACGACCGGCATCCCCGCGTCCCGGCAGGCGACGACGACACGCGCCACCTCGGCGGTGTCCGCCGGCCGCACGACGCACGCGATTCCGTCCGCGGCGCGCATGGCGCTGTCGGCGCGGTAGCGGGCAAAGTCTTCCGGCGCCGTGAGCACGGCGCCATCGCCGAGGAGGGCGCGCAGCCGCGCGGCGATCGACTGTCGGTCCACCCGCGCAGCCTCAGCCGAGCAGGCCGACCGCCTGCTCGACCGCATCGAGGACCGCCCCCGAGCGCGCGAGCCCGATCGCCGGCCCGGTCTGCGCGGGCATGTAGCCGTCGTCCATCTGGAACGGGATCGCCTCGCGCAGCACCCGCAGCGCAACCCCGGTTCCCTCTCCCAGGGCGAAGCCGCCGAGCTGCGCCTCGGTGACGAAGAGGGCGCGGGCGGCGATCAGGTACTCGATGCCGAGGATCTTCGGCAGGTTGTCGATGATCTGCCGGGTGCGGCGGCAGGCCCACGTCGCCATGCTGACGTGGTCCTCCTGGTTGCTCTTGGTGGGAATGGTGTCCACGCTCGCCGGAAAGCAGAGCGTCTTGTTCTCGGAGGCCACCGCGGCGGCGGAGCAGGAGATCACCGCGTAGCCGCAGTTCAGCCCGGCCGGCTGCCCGCAGAGGTTGGGCGGCAGGCCGTAGCTCAGCGTCGAGTCGCAGAGCGCGAACAGCCGGCGCTCGGAGATGTTGCCGATCTCCGCGAGCGACATGGCGAGGATGTCCATCGCGAAGGCGATCGGCTCGCAGTGGAAGTTGCCCCCGGACAGGAACTCGAGCTTCCCGGCGTCGTTCCAGAACACGAGGGGGTTGTCGGTCGCCGCGTTGAGCTCCCGCTCGACGACCGTCTTGGCGTGGAGGAGGTTGTCGCGGCAGGCCCCGTGCACCTGCGGCAGGCAGCGGAAGGAGTACTGGTCCTGGACGCGCGGCGCGTACTGCGGGTGCAGCACGTCGTCGGGGAGGCGCACCGCCCTGGCGGCCTCGGTCATGCGCGCGGTGTTGCGCACGAGCCGGCGGACGTTCTCGGCCACCGCGATCTGCCCGGGCTGACGGCGGGCCGCGTGGATGCGCGCGTCGAAGGCGGCCTGCTCGCCGCGCACCGCCTCGAGACTGAGCGCCCCGGCGACGTCGGCCTGGCGCATCAGGCGCTCGCCGTCGTGGATCGCCAGGGCGGCCATCGCGGCGCACAGGCTGTTCCCGTTGATCAGCGCGAGGCAGTCCTTGGCCTTGAGCGCAAACTCGACCGGCTTGATCCCGGCCTTGGCGAGCGCGGCCGGCGCGGGCATGCGCACGCCGTCGAACCAAGCCTCGGCCGCGGGGTAGCCGATCAGCACCGAGACCATGTGCGCGAGCGGGGCGAGGTCGCCGCTCGCGCCCACCGACCCCTGCAGCGGCACGACCGGGTGCACGCCCCGGTTCAGCAGCTCGATCAACCGGTCGACGACCTCGATGCGCAGCCCCGAAGCGCCGAGGCAGAACGCGTTGATGCGCACCGCCATCATCGCCCGCACCACGTCCTCGGGCGCAGGGTCGCCGACGCCGCTGCAGTGGGAGAGCACGATGTTGAGCTGGAAGCGGTCGTTGTCGGCCTGCGAGATCGTGTAGTCCTTGAGCTTCCCGACCCCGGTGTTGAAGCCGTAGGTCGGCGGCGCATCCTCGCGCAGCCAGTGCTCGTCGATGTAGCGGCGCACGCGCCGGATCTCTTCCCGCGCGCCGGAAGCTAGGGCAACTTTCGCGCCGCCGCGCGCGATTGCGACGATGTCTTGGATCGTGAGGGATTGGCCGTCGAGACGAACTTCCTGCTTCACTTCACAGACTCCTCTGATGAGATTGGACTCGCCGCGGACACGCGCGCGAGCGCGCGCAAGTGCTGGTCGGCGGTGCCGAACACGCCGTCGATCACCATCATGCGCTTGAAGTAGGCGCCGATCGGGAGCTCCGCGGTCATGCCGATCCCGCCGTGAAGCTGGACCGCGCCCTGTGCGACAGACCGTCCCGCCCGCCCCACGATCACCTTGGCCGTCGGGACGAGGCGCCGCGCGGCGGGATCGGCCTCGGCAAGGGCCATGCACGCCGCCATGACGATCGAGCGCGCCTGTTCGGCGGCGATGAGCATGTCGACCTGCCGGTGCTGGAGCGCCTGAAATTCGGCGAGCCGCCGACCGAACTGACGGCGGATCTTGAGATACTCGAGCGTGCGGTCGTTCAACGCCTGCATCACCCCGATCGCCTCCGCACACACTGCGACGGTCGCAAGATCGAGGAGGTCGGCAAGTGCGGCAGCGCCGCCCAGTCGATCTTGCGCTGCAACCTGCACACTGTGCAACCGCAGGTGGCACGCGCCGCCGCCGTCCAGCCGCGCGAAATCGCGGCGCTCGATCCCCGGTGCGTCCGCGTCGACGAGGAAGAGCACAGTCTCGCGGCCAGCGCCGGTTTCGAGCCTGGCGCTCACCACGAAGGCGTGCGCGCTCGGTCCATCGAGGACGTATCGCTTCTCGCCGCTCAGGCGGAAACCGTCGCCGGCAGGCACGGCGAGGGCAGCAGGAGGAGCGTCGCGCACGAATTCGCCGGACACGGAGTGCGCGAGCGCGAGACGCAGGTCTCCGCGTGCCAGTCGTGGCAGGAGTACCTGCTGTCGCGGCGCCGCGGCATGCCGGACGATCGCCCGCGCGCCAATCACGGCGGTTGACAGGAATGGCGACGTGGTGAGCGCTTCGCCGAGAGCCTCCATGAGGATCATGATCTCGTTCGGCCCCCCGTCCGCACCGCCCAGCGCCTCGGGCAGCTGCAAGGCGAGCCAGCCGCGCTGCGACATCGCCTCCCAGTCCTCATCGGCCGTCGCGGCGCGGCCGGCGGTGCGCCGCGCGGCGACGAACCCGCTCGCGCTCTCGCGCAGCATCCGCTGAAGTTCGTTCGGTTC
>JAGVSZ010000081.1 GCA_019137045.1 Betaproteobacteria bacterium | reverse complement strand
CCTGCAAAGCCGTGGACGCCGGTTCGATTCCGACCCCCGCCTCCAATCGTTCAGCCGGGCCGATTAGCCGTCGCGGCGCGTTGAGGCGCGCCGCGAGCCCGCCCGCGCCCGGGTTGCGAAAGAGGTAGACGCAAGGGACTTAAAATCCCTCGGGTTCCATCCCATGCCGGTTCGAGTCCGGCCCCGGGCACCACCGCCGTCCGGCAAGTGCGTAAACCGTCTCAAATTTCCGCCGCAACGGCTTATTTCTGTTGCTGAAATCGTAGCCCGGCCGATACGATCCCGGTCTGCCGGCGAAGGGTCAGACCCATGACGTCCGGCCACGCGGAGGCGGGCACATGGCAACGACGAATCGGCACGAACGGGGTCCACGCCCGATGCGGCGGCGAGACTGCGCTCGCGCAACGCATCCTCCAAGCGCCGTCCGCGGCGCGCCAACGGTCCGGCATGCGCGCGCGGTTGACCTCCCCGCGCAAGGCGCAGGGCGGGATGCGCGGATGATCCGACCCCGCGCGCGCAGCGACGAGAGATTCTCGCCGCAATGAGCGCCCCCATGTCGAGCGCTGGCCGGGGGCCGTCCGGCCCCCGTTCGATCCCCGGCGCGAGCGCTGCGGGAGGGCAGGACGCCACCCTCTGGGCGGTGCTCGCCAGCGCTGCCGACGCGCGCGAGTACTGCCAGAGCTGGCTCGCGATCCAGTGCCGCCTGATCGCGGGCGTCCTGGGCGGAGTCGTGCTCCTGCGGCTGCCGGGTGCCGAGAGCTATTCGGCCGTGGCGGTGTGGCCCGACGTCCGGCGCGACATGAGCTATCTGACCCCGGTCGCGCAGCAGGCGCTCGCGGAGCGCCGGGGCATCGTGGTGCCGCGCAAGGGCGCACCGGACGCGACGGCGCCGAGCCTCCAGATCGGGTACCCGGTCGAGTCGGTCGGCGTGCTGCACGGGGTGGTGGTCCTCGAGATCGCGGCGCGGCCGGAGGCGGAGGTGCAGGCCGGCCTGCGGCAGCTGCACTGGGGCGCGGCCGGGCTGGAGCTGATGCTCTGCCAGCAGGAGGTCGCGCGCGTCGGCGAGACGCGCGACCGGCTGCAGACGGTGCTCGAAGTGGTCGCGTCGGCGGCGGCCCACGAGCGCTACGCGGCAGCCGCCACTGCGCTCGCCACCGATCTCGCCACGCGCCTGAACTGCGAGCGCGTGAGCATCGGCTTCCAGCACGGCGGGCAGGTCCGGATCGACGCGGTGTCGCACAGCGCGCAGTTCAAGGACCGCACGAACCTGCTGCGCGCGGTCGCCACGGCCATGGACGAGGCGGTGGACCAGAACGCGACCATCGTCGTTCCCCCGCCCGCCGGCAGCGCGCCGCTCGTCCGCCGGGCGAACGCGGCGCTCGTGACCGAGCACGGCTCGGGCAATGTCTGCACCGTGCCGATGACCGTCTCGGGCCAGCCGGCGGGCGCGCTCACGCTCGAGCGCGCCGGCGGGCGGCCGTTCGACGCCGCGACGCTCGAGCTCTGCGAGGCGATCGCGGGTCTCGCCGGCCCGATGCTGGACGTGCACCGGCGCGAGGACCGCTGGTTCGGCGCGCGGCTCGCGTTCTGGTGGCGCGAGAAGCTCGCGCAGCTCTTCGGCCCGCGCCACGGCGGGCTGAAGCTCGCGGCTATCGCGCTCGTCGCCCTGGTCGGGTTCCTCGCGCTCGCGCGCGGGGAATTTCGCGTGTCGGCGGCGACGGTGCTCGAACCCCAGCTGCAGCTCGCCGCGACCGCGCCGTTCAACGGCTACATCCGCGAGGCGCCGGCCCGCGCCGGCGATCTGGTGAAGAAGGGCGCGCTGCTCGCCCGCCTCGACGATCGCGAGCTCAAGCTCGAGCGCCTCAAGTACCTCTCGCAGGAGGAGGAGTTCGCAAAGCAGATGCGCTCGGCGTTCGCCGATCGCAACCACGCCCAGGTCCAGATCCTGGGCGCGCAGCTCGAGCAGGCCAAGGCGCAGGTGGCGCGCGTCGAGGAGCAGCTGCAGCGCACCGCGCTCGCCGCCCCGTTCGACGGCGTGGTCGTCTCGGGGGACCTCAGCCAGCAGCTGGGCGCGCCGGTGGAGCGGGGCACGGTGCTGTTCGAGATCGCGCCGCTCAGCGAGTTCCGCCTGGTGCTCAAGGTGGACGAGCGCGACGTCGCCTTCCTCCGGGTCGGGCAGCGCGGCGCGCTGCTGCTCGCCGCGTTCCCGGACGAGCAGATCGGCTTCGAGGTCACCGGCATCACGCCGGTCTCGACGCCGCGGGACGGGCGCAACTACTTCCGCGTCGAGGCGAAGCTCGACCGCACCGACCCGCGCATGCGCCCGAACATGGAGGGCGTGGGCAAGGTCGGGATCGACCGGCGGCGCTACCTCTGGATCTGGACGCGTCAGGCGCTCGATGCGCTGCGGCTCGTCGCGTGGTCGTGGCTGCCGTGAGCCGCGGCGCGCGCTAGGACGATGGCGCAGCCGCTGTTCAGCCCCTCGTGGTACCGCGTCGCGAACCTGACGCCGAGGCTGCGCGCGCACGCGCACATCCACCGCCACCAGTACCGGGGCGAGACCTGGTACGTCCTGCAGGACCTCTCGTCGGAGCGCTTCCATCGCTTTTCGCCTGCGGCGTACCTCGTCATCGGCCTGATGGATGGCCGCACCGCCGTGCAGACCATCTGGGAGCGCGCCCTCGCGCAGCTCGGCGACGACGCGGTGACGCAGGACGAGGTGATACAGCTCCTCGGCCAGCTGCACGCCGCCGACGTCATGCAGTGCGACGTGCCGCCCGACACGGCCGAGCTCTTCCGCCGGCGCGAGAAGCAGGAGCGGGCGAAGACGGTGAAGCGCGCGCTCAGCGTCTTCGCGTGGCAGATCCCGCTCTTCGACCCCGAGCGGCTGCTCGACCGGATGCTGCCGCTCGCGCGCCCGCTCTCGGGGTGGCTCGGGTTCGTGCTCTGGTGCGTGGTGGTCGGCGCCGGCCTCGCGGCGGCGGCGGCGCACTGGCGCGAGCTGAGCGAGAACGTGCTCGACCGCGTGCTCGTGCCCGAGAACCTGCTCGTGATGTGGCTCGTGTTCCCGGTCCTCAAGCTCGCGCACGAGTTCGGCCACGCGCTCGCGGTCAAGACGCGCGGGGGCGAGGTGCACGAGATGGGCGTGATGATCATGGTGCTCACGCCGGTGCCGTACGTGGACGCGTCCTCGGCCTGGGCTTTCCGCAGCAAGTGGCAGCGCATCGTCGTCGGCGCGGCGGGCATGATGGTCGAGCTCTTCATCGCCTCGATCGCGCTCCTGCTCTGGCTCTCCGCGGAGCCGGGGGTGCTCCGCGGCGTGCTCTACAACATCGTCCTGATTGCGGGCATCTCGACGGTCCTGTTCAACGCCAACCCCCTCTTGCGGTTCGACGGCTACTACATGCTGATGGACTGGCTCGAGATCCCCAACCTGCGCAGCCGCAGCACGCAGTACTGGGCCTATCTCGCGGAGCGCTACCTGTTCGGCCGGCGCGAGTCCGAGCGCCCCCCCGCCACGCGGGGCGAGCGCGCCTCGTTCGACGGCTGGTCGGTCGCGTCGTTCGCCTACCGCATCTCCGTCGTCATCGCCATCCTGGTGTTCCTCGGCGAGCAGGCGCTCCTGCTCGGAGTCGTGTTCGCGGT
>JAGVSZ010000349.1 GCA_019137045.1 Betaproteobacteria bacterium | reverse complement strand
CTCGACGCGGTCGACGAGGTCGTACATCTCGCGCGCGGCGTAGGGGACGAGGACCGAATGGGCGATGCGCTTCATCGCGGCGGCGGGGCTTGGCTACAATCCGGGGATGAGCATCGTCGAGAACCGGAAGGCCTTCCACGACTATTTTATCGAGGAACGGGTCGAGGCCGGCCTCGCGCTCGAGGGCTGGGAGGTCAAGGCGATCCGGGCCGGGCGCGCGAACCTGAAGGAAGCGTACGTCGTGATCAAGGACGGCGCGATCGCGCTCGTCGGCGCCCACATCTCCCCGCTCGCGCAGGCTTCGACGCACGTGCACGCCGATCCGACGCGCACGCGCCGGCTGCTGATGCACCGCGACGAGATCAACCGGTTCATCGGGCGCGTGGAGCGCGCGGGCTACACGCTCGTCCCGCTCGACCTGCATTACAAGCGCGGCCGGATCAAGCTCGAGGTCGGCCTCGCGAAGGGCAAGAAGCAGCACGACAAGCGCGCGACGATCCGCGAGCGCGAGTGGGGGCGCGAGCAGCAGCGGCTCCTGCGCCAGCGCCCGGGCTCGACGCGGGCGGGCTGACGCTGCCGCGGATGCCGGAGGCCGATTCGATGCGCGAGCCTGATCTTCCCGCCGACCATCCGTTCGTGCGCGACCTCGCCGCCGGACCGGCCAACCACGTGCCGCTCACGCCGGTCGCGTTCCTCGAGCGCAGCGCGGCCGTGTGGCCCGATCGCGTCGCGATCCGTCACGGGCGGCTCGCGATCACCTACGCGGAGTTCTCGCGGCGCGCCCGACGGCTCGCGAGCGCGCTCGCGCGGCGCGGCGTGCGGCGCGGCGACACGGTGGCCGTGATGGCGCCGAACATCCCGGCGATGCTGGAGCTCCACTACGCGGTGCCCGCTCTGGGTGCGGTGCTCAACGCGCTCAACGTCCGGCTCGACGCCGCCGCGCTCGCCTTCTGCCTCGCGCACGGCGAGGCGAAGGTCGTCGTCACCGATCCCGAGTTCGCGCCGGCGATGCGCGGCGCGCTCGCCTCGCTGGAGCGCGAGGTCCTCGTCGTCGACATCGACGATCCCGAGGGGCCGGGCGGCGAGCGGCTGGGCAGCGTCGGCTACGAGGCGCTCCTCGCCGAAGGCGACCCGGATTGCGCGTGGCCGGGGCCGGTCGACGAGTGGGATTCGCTCGCGCTGCTCTACACGTCGGGCACGACCGGCGACCCGAAGGGCGTCGTCTACCACCACCGCGGCGCCTACCTGAACGCGCTGGGCAACGCGCTCGCGTTCCGCCTCGCCGCCGACAGCGTCTACCTGTGGACGCTGCCGATGTTCCACTGCAACGGCTGGACCTACACCTGGGCGGTCACGGCCGCGGGCGCGACGCACGTCTGCCTTCGGCGCGTCGAGCCCGCCGCGGTGTTCCGCGCGATCCGCGACCACCGCGTGACGCACCTGTGCGGCGCGCCGATCGTGCTCTCGATGCTGATCCACGCCCCGGCGGAGGCGAAGGTCGCCTTCGACCACGTGGTCGACGTCGCGACCGGCGGCGCGGCGCCGCCCTCGGCGGTGATCGAGGCGATGGAGGCGATGGGCTTCCGGGTCACGCACCTCTACGGGCTCACCGAATCCTACGGCCCGGCGATGCTGTGCGTGCCGCAGGACGACTGGAGCGGCCTGGCGCTCGCCGACCGCGCGCGGAGGATGGCGCGGCAGGGCGTCGCGATGCCCACGCTCGCCGGCGTGCAGGTCGCCGACCCCGCGACCGGCGCCCCGGTGCCGCGCGACGGCGCGACGATGGGCGAGCTGATGCTCCGCGGCAACACGGTGATGAAGGGGTACCTCAAGAACCCGCAGGCGACCGCGAAGGCGTTCGCGCACGGGTGGTTCGCGACCGGCGACCTCGCGGTCTGGCACCCCGACGGCTACGCCGAGATCCGCGACCGCAGCAAGGACATCATCATCACCGGCGGCGAGAACGTGAGCTCGCTCGAGGTCGAGGAGTGCCTCTACCGACATCCCCACGTGATGGAGGCGGCGGTCGTCGCGCGCCCCGACGAGCGCTGGGGCGAGACCCCGTGCGCGTTCGTCACGCTGAAGCCGGGGGCGCCCGCGGTCGCCGCCGACGAGATCATCGCCTGGTGCCGCGAGCGGATCGCGCACTTCAAGGCGCCGAAGACCGTCGTGTTCGGCCCGCTGCCGAAGACGTCGACGGGCAAGATCCAGAAGTTCGCGCTGCGCGAGCGCGCGAAGGCGCTCTGACCCCCGACCCCCGGCGCCTAAGCCCCGATCTCGCGCGCGACTTCGCGCGCCGCCGCCTCGCCGCTCGCGACCGCGGCCTCGATTGTCGCCGGCAGGTCGGGATCGAGGTAGTCGCCGGCGAGGTGGAGCCCCGGCCCGACCGCGGCGGTCCGCGGGCGGCGGACTTGCGGCACGCAGGCGAACGTCGCGCGGCGCTCGACGATCACCTGCGACCACACGGCGACCGGGAACGCCGGCTTCAGACGCTTGAGCTGCGCCTGCACCCGACCGGCGAGCGCCTTCGCGTCGAGGTCGTCGCCGTGCTCGCCCGCCGCGGAGATCACGACGGCGACCAGCCCCTTGAGCGCTCGCGCGGATGCGGCTTCCGGCGCGCGCTCGAGGACGTCGTGGCGGTCGAAGATCCACTGGCCCGGCGCGTCGTCGAGCCGCGCGATGCGCGACGGCAGGCGCACGCGCTCGCGTAGGCCGAGGTAGACGGTCGCGGTCGGCTCGTAGCGCATCGCGGCGGTCGCCTCGAGCGCGTCGGCGACGTCGGGCAGCGCGGCGAGCGGCGGCGCGAACACGTGCGCGAGCTGGTGCGGGCCTACCGCGACGATCGCCGCGGACGCGCGCCAGGTCCCGCCGCCCGCGTGGATGTCGACGCCCTGCGGCGTCGCGCCGGCGACGACGGCCGCCGACCGCAGCCGGACCTCGCCGCCGCGCGCCTCGACGCGCCGGGCCGCCGGCTCGGGCATGAGCTCGGACAGGTCGAGCGCCGGCAGCAGGAAGTCCGACGCGCCGCGGCCGCGAGCGACGCGGCCGAGCAGGTGCGCGAACACGCGCGCGGAGGCCCGGTCGGTCGGCGTGTTGAGCGCGGCCAGCGCGAGCGGGGCGAGCAGATGCCGGGCCACCGGTCGCGGGAGCGCGGCGAGCATCGCGTCGACCGACTCGGGCTCGGGTCGCAAGAAGCCCTCGGCGCGCAATGTCGCGAGCCAGCGCAGCGCCGCGACGCGGTCGCCCAGCGAGAGGCCCCGCGCGAGCGCGAGGCCGGCGGCGAGGTTCCAGGGCGGCGGCAGGCGCGGCGCGGAGAGCGTGACCGATCGTGCGTCCCGGGCGAGCGGGGCGATCGCGAGGGGCTGGCGATGGAGGCCGAGGTCGACGCGACGACCGTGCACTGCCCACAGGAGGGCGCGCGTCGCCTCGTAGGCGCCGACGAGCAGGTGCTGGCCGTTGTCGATCGGGAGGCCCGAGCGCTCGACGCGGCGTGCCCGGCCGCCCAGCACGCCGGCCGCCTCGTGCAGCACGACCGGGATGCCGCGGCTCGCGAGCGTCCACGCCGCCGCGCAGCCGGCCCAGCCTCCGCCGATCACCGCGACCGGCAGGCCCGCTCGCGCGCGCCGCGACGGGATGTCCGCGATCACGATCGGGCCGACC
>JAGVSZ010000187.1 GCA_019137045.1 Betaproteobacteria bacterium | reverse complement strand
CTGACCGCGACGATGGCGACCGCGCTGCTCGTGCCGGTGACGTTCTTCATGCCGCCGGTCACCGCGATCGCGGCGATCGTCACCGCGACGGCGATGGCGATCTTCTCGGGGGACGTCCCGGGGTGCCTGCTCCGCATGCCGGGGACGCCCGCGTCGGCGGCGTACACCGACGAGGCCTACGCGATGACGCGGAAAGGACAGGCCGAGACCGCGCTGGGGGCTGGCCTCGTGTTCTCGGCGATCGGCGGCCTGTTCGGCACCGCGGTGCTGATCGTCTCGGCGCCGGCGCTCGCGGAGTTCGCGCTGCGCTTCTCGTCGTTCGAGTACTTCTGGCTGGTCCTGCTGGGCCTCACCTGCGCGATCGTGATCACGTCCGAGCGGCCGCTCAAGGGGATCGTGGCGCTCCTGCTCGGCCTCCTGGTCGCCTGCGTGGGCCTGGGCAACCCCGCGGGGTTCCCCCGTTTCACGTTCGGCAGCACCGAGCTCATGGGCGGCATCGGGATGATCCCGATGATGATCGGCATGTTCGCGGTGTCGGAGATCCTGCGCTACGCGGTCGACACCGGCGCGAAGATGGAGGTCGACGCGAAGCCGGTCGGCAACGTGTTCCGCGGCATGTGGGAGCTCACGAAGAAGTACCCGGTGCAGATCCTGCGCGGCAGCGCGCTCGGCACGCTCGTGGGCGCGCTCCCCGGCGCGGGCGCCGACATCGCGGCGTGGATGAGCTACGCGATCAGCAAGAAGATGTCGAAGGAGCCCGAGAAGTTCGGCACCGGGCACGTCGAGGGGATCGTCGAGAGCGGCTCGGCGAACAACAGCGCGCTCGCGGGCGCGTGGATCCCGGCGCTCGTCTTCGGCATCCCCGGCGACTCGATCACGGCGATCGTGATCGGCGTGCTCTACATGAAGAACATGAACCCGGGACCGACGCTGTTCACGCAGAACCCGCAGAACATCTACGCGGTCTACCTGCTGTTCATCGTCGCGAACCTGATCATGATTCCGCTGGGCTTCCTGTGCATCAAGGTGGCGAAGCGCATCCTCCAGGTGCCGCGCGAGATCCTGATGCCGGTGATCCTGCTGTTCTGCGTCGTCGGCACGTTCGCGATCAACAACACGCCGTTCGACGTCGGCGTGATGCTCGTCGCCGGCCTCGTCGCCTACGTGCTCGAGCAGAACGGGTTCCCGATCGCGCCGGCGATCCTCGGCGTCGTGCTGGGCGGGATGCTCGAGGAGAACTTCATCACGTCGATGATCAAGGCCGACGGCCGGCTCGCCGGGTTCTTCGCCCGGCCGGTCGCGGCGACGCTGGGGGCGCTCACGCTCGCGGCGTGGTTCCTGCCGCCGGTGGTCCGGCGGCTGCGGCGCATCGCCGGCGCCTGACCGGTCCCGGGGCCGGATTGCCCGGCCTTGCCGCAGCGCGGTATAATTCCCCGGTTTTGCGGCCCGTGGGCCCGGATCGCGCGAGCGCGGTCACGGCGGACGCGGCGCCGCGTGCGACGAACGCCCATGCGCGGCAAGCTCACCGTCGGGAACTGGAAGATGCACGGCGGGCTCGCCGAGAACGCGGGGCGCCTCGCGGCGCTCGCGGGCGGCTGGCGCGCGCAGGCGGGCAGGGGACTGGCGGTGTGCGTGCCCTTTCCCTACCTCGCGCAGGCGCGCGACGCGCTCGCGGGCGGCGAGGTCGGCTGGGGCGCGCAGGACGTGAGCGCGCACGCGGCCGGCGCCTACACGGGCGAGGTGTCGGGCGCGATGCTCGCGGACTTCGGATGCCGGTTCGCGATCGTCGGGCACTCGGAGCGGCGCCAGTACCACGGCGAGCGCGACGAGGCGGTCGGCGCGAAGGCGCGGGCGTCGCTCGCGGCCGGCGTCACGCCGATCGCGTGCGTGGGCGAGACGCTGGCCGAGCGTGACGCCGGGACGACCGGCGAGGTGGTGGAGCGGCAGTTGCGGGCGGTGATCGACGCGCTGGGCGCGGACCTCCCGCGCATCGTCGTCGCATACGAGCCGGTCTGGGCGATCGGCACCGGGCGCACGGCGACGCCGGACCAGGCGCAGCAGGTGCACGCGGCGCTGCGCGGCCGGCTCGAGCGCGCCGGGGCGCGCGACGTGCCGATCCTTTACGGCGGCAGCGTCAAGGCGTCGAACGCCGCGGCGCTGTACGCGATGCCCGACGTGGACGGCGGGCTGGTGGGCGGCGCGTCGCTGGACGCGGGCGAGTTGCTGGCGATCGCGCGGAGCTAGGTCCGCGCGCGGAAGAGACGGAACGACATGAGCGCATTGGAAACCATACTGCTGCTGCTGCACATCGGGGTCGCGATCGCGATCTGCGGCTTCGTGCTGCTGCAGCACGGCAAGGGCGCCGACATGGGTGCCGCGTTCGGCAGCGGTTCGTCGGGGAGCCTGTTCGGCGCCTCGGGGTCCGCGAACTTCCTGTCGCACTCGACGGCCGTGCTCGCGGCGGTGTTCTTCTTCACGAGCATCGGGCTCACCTGGTACGCGAGCTCGCATTCGTCGCGCGGGCTGATGGAGCGCAGCGTCGTCGACAAGGCGGCGCCGGCGACCAAGGCTTCCGACGTCCCGGCCGCCCCGACCGCGCCCGCGACGAAGGCGCCCGACGCGCCGGCGGGCGGCGCGTCGACCGCGCCGGCGGGGTCGAAGGCCGGCGACGTGCCGAAGTAAGTAGAATGCTGGGCGCCTTTCCTTGAGGCGCCGCAAGTCGTGAGCAGTGCCGACGTGGTGAAATTGGTAGACACGCTGTCTTGAGGGGGCAGTGGCGAAAGCCGTGGGAGTTCGAGTCTCCCCGTCGGCACCACAGGATGCAGCAGCAGGGGGTCGTGAAACGGCAGCACCCCGGCCGCGAGGCCGGCAACGCAACCCCGCCGCCGGCTCGCGCCGGCGCAAGGCGACCATGCTCGAGAACTACTTCCCCGTCCTGATGTTCATCGCCGTCGGCCTCGTCCTCGGCGGCGTGCTCCTCGCGGTCGGCCGCATCCTCGCCCCGCACAAACCGGATCCGAAGAAGCTCTCGCCCTACGAGTGCGGCTTCGAGGCGTTCGAGGACGCGCGGATGAAGTTCGACGTGCGCTACTACCTCGTCGCGATCCTGTTCATCCTGTTCGACCTCGAGATCGCGTTCCTCTTCCCGTGGGCGGTCGTCATCCCGGACATCGGTTTCTTCGGCTACGCCGCGATGATGGTGTTCCTCGCGATCCTCGTCGTGGGCTTCGTCTACGAGTGGAAGAAGGGGGCGCTCGAATGGGAATGACCTTCACGTCCCCGGGGCGGGCCTAGGAGCGCGGCGCGATGGCGATCGAAGGGGTGCTCGAGAAGGGCTTCGTCACGACGACGCTCGACAGCGTGATCAACTGGGCGCGCAACGGCTCGATGTGGCCGGTGACGTTCGGGCTCGCGTGCTGCGCGGTCGAGATGATGCACGCCGGCGCCGCCCGCTACGACCTCGACCGGTTCGGGATCGTCTTCCGTCCCTCGCCGCGGCAGTCGGACGTGATGATCGTCGCCGGCACGCTGTGCAACAAGATGGCGCCGGCGCTGCGCAAGGTCTACGAGCAGATGCCCGAGCCGCGCTGGGTGATCTCGATGGGCTCCTGCGCGAACGGCGGCGGCTACTACCACTACTCGTACTCGGTCGTGCGCGGCTG
>JAGVSZ010000387.1 GCA_019137045.1 Betaproteobacteria bacterium | reverse complement strand
ATCGGCGGAGTCCTTCACCGTGAGCGACGGGCAGCCGGAGAGCCGGATGCAGGAGTGGTCGCCCGAGCACACGTCCTCGTCCACCCCGAAGCGCGTGCGCACCACGCGCTCGCCGGAGGAGAGCAGCCGCGCGATGACCGGCCGGATCCGCCGCTGGCGCTCGAGCTGGCACTCCCCCTCGGCCACGATCACCTTCAGGCCCGGCTCGGGCGTCGAGAACGCCTCCTTCAGCGTCTTCGTCACTTCCGCCACCTTGTACGTGTAGACGGTCCGCAGCCACTTCACGCCCAGGCCGCGCAGCGTGTTCTCGATCGTCCGGTCGGCGTGCGCGGCGCTCTGCTCGCGCGCGGCGTCCTTCGCGTCCTCGGGCGGCGAGGAGACGATCTCCTGCGTCCCGGTGGCGGAGGTGTAGCCGTTCTTCATGATGACGAGCACGCCGTCGCCGCGGTTGAGCAGGTTGGAGGCGACGCCCGACAGGAGCCCGTTGTGCCAGAACCCGCCGTCGCCCATGATCGACAGCGTGCGCCGCTCCATCACCGGCGCCACGCCCGCCGCGCTCGCGACGCTCATGCCGTAGCCGAGGATGGAGTTGCCCTGCGAGAACGGCTCGAACGTGGCGAAGGCGTGGCAGCCGATGTCGGCGGCGACGTGCGGCTCGCCGATCTCGCGCTTGGCGAGCTTCATCGCGGCGAACACCGGCCGCTCCGGACAGCCGACGCAGAAGGAGGGCGGACGCCCCGGCAGCGCCTGCCCGAGCAGCGCCGCGGCGCGCGCGCGCGTCGCGTCGAGCGCCTCCAGCCAGCGCGCGCCGGGCGAGGTGTCGAGCCGCGGGAGGTGCGCGGCGAGGAAGCGCGCGAGCCCGCGCACGACGACCTCGGTCGAGTACTCGCCGGCCTGCGCCAGCACGTCCTTGCCGTGCAGCTTCGTGCCCAGGTCGGCGCGCCGCAGGATGGTCGCGACGTCCTGCTCGATGAACTCCGGCCGGCCTTCCTCGACGATCAGCACCGCCCGCTTGCGCGCGCAGAACGCCGCGATCTCCTCGGGGACGAGCGGGTACACGACGTTCAGGGCGAGGATCGGGATGCGGCAGGCGCCGAACTCGTCGGCCAGGCCGAGCACCTGCAGCGCGCGCACGAGGTTGTTGTAGAGCCCGCCCTGGACGACGATGCCGACGTCGCGCTCGGCGCCGTCGAACACCTCGTTCAGCGCGTGCTCGGCGATGAACTTGCGCGCCGCGGGCAGGCGCACCTCGGCTTTCAGCTTCTCCTGCCCGAAGGTGGCCGGCGGGTGCGCCAGCCGCTCGTAGGCGAACGCGGGCGGCCCGTCGAGGCGGTTGCGGGTCGACACCTGCGGCGCGCGGTTCGAGCGCGCGACGAAGCTCCCGGTGACGTGGCACGCGCGGATGCGCAGGTCCATGATCGCCGGCGTGTTGGACGCCTCGGACAGCTCGAACCCCTTCTCGACCAGGTGCACGATCGTGGGCAGGTTGGGACGCGGATCGAGCATCCACAGCGACGACTTGAGCGCCACCGCGTGCGTGCGCTCGAGCGCGACGCTCGCGCCCTCGCCGTAGTCCTCCCCCACCACGATCAGCGCGCCGCCGACCACCCCGGCGGTGCTGAGGTAGGAGAGCGCGTCGGACGCCACGTTCGTGCCGACGATCGACTTCCAGGTCACCGCCCCGCGCATCGGGTAGTTGATCGAGGCGCCGAGCATCGCCGCCGCCGAGGCCTCGTTGGTGCACGCCTCGACGTGCACGCCGAGCTCGTCGAGGTAGTCGCGCGCCTGCACCATCACGTCGAGCAGGTGCGAGACCGGCGCGCCCTGGTAGCCGCCGACGTAGGCCACGCCCGACTGCAGCAGCGCCTTGGTCACCGCGAGGATGCCCTCGCCGTGGAACGTCTCCCCGTCGCCGAGCTTGAGCGAGGCGATCTCTTCCTTGAAGGAGCGTTCCACGTCAGGCCGCCTTCTTCGCGCCCGTGGGGCGGCGGAAGAACTGCAGCGGTTTCGCCTGCGGCGGCCGCGGCGGGACGCCGACCGTGGCGAGCGACTGGTCGAGCTTGCGGCCCTCGGGATCCGCGAGCGCGGCGGCGCGCGCGGCCCGTATCGCGGCGGCGCGCGCGGCGTCGGACTCGAACGCGCCCGCGCCCACGATCGTGTCGAGGATGCGCAGGAAGCTCGCCCGGCCGCGCTGGTGGGTGTCGCCGTAGCCCTTGATCAGCCGGCCGCAGAGCGCGATCTCGAGCGCGAGGCCGAGGTCGCGCGGCGCCGCGGCGCGGACCGCGGCGAGCCAGCGCTCGATCAGCGCCTGCTCCTCGTGGTAGCGCGCGGTCGTGCGCCGCAGCCGGCGCAGCGACGCGAGGAAGCGCAGCGCGAGGAAACCGGAGACGCTCGTGGTCTTCACGTGCATGCCCACGTTCAGCTTGTGGGTGAGCCCGCGCCGCGCCGCCCACCGCGTGAGCGCGCCCGCGAGCCCGCGCGGCAGCACCGCGGCGAGCTCCTCGACCCCCGGCTTGAGGTACTCGACGATGTGCACCGGCTCGTCCGGCTTGGCCTGGACCTCCGCGCGCACGCGCTCGAAGCGCGACCGGCGCGACTTGAGGTCGGCGACCCGGATCACGTCCTCGTAGCACATCCACAGGGCGAGGAAGCGGCCGGTCTCGTTCGTGAGCGCGTAGCCGCCCGCGCCGCCGCCCCCGTCGCGGTCGAGCTGCGCGACCGGATCCAGGCGGTCGAGGTAGAGGGCGGCGTACGCCTCGTCCTGGAAATCGGCGCAGCGCGCCGCACCCTCCTCGACGATGCGGCGGGTCTCCACCGGGAAGCTCGCCCGCGCCCGCTCGACCGGGTGCGCGCGCCAGCGCTTCGCCTCCTCGGGCGTGGCCGCCTGCGCCTCGCCGGCGGCCTGCGCGTACCCGAGCGCGAAGCCCTTCAGGCTGCCCTCGACGCCGCGGCCCGCGCCCTTGATCGCCGCCTCGCAGGCCGCGCGCGAGAGCGGCAGCACGCCCGCGCCCGCCAGCGCGCCGAAGAGCACCGCGTTGATCACCGTGCCGGAGCGCGCGGCGAGCTCCGCCATGTCGAAGAGCACCGCGCGCCTCGCCAGCTCGCCGGCGGCCTTCACGATGCGCGCGCTGTCCGCCCGCCCGTCGCCCATCGCCATCTTCTCGGCCACCGTGTACACGCGGTGGGTCGAGGCGACGAGCGTCGTGCGGTCGGGCGTCACGAACCCGTTCTGCAGCGCGCGCCCGGCCTCGACCAGCTCGGAGGCGACCATCAGGTCGACGTTGCCGGGCGAGGGCGTGAGCGCGAGGACGGGCCGGCGCGCGCCGAGCGCGTCCCACTGCGCCGGAAAGATCTCGAGGTAGTAGGTGGTCGCCCCGGTGCGCTGCGCGACGCCCGGAATCGAGGTGCTCTGCACCGGCAGCCCGGCGGCGGTCGCCGCGGCGACGATCCAGTCGGCCAGCACGCCGCCGCCCTCGCCGCCGAGCGCGGCGATGAGCAGCGTGATCGGTCGCGCGGGCAGCGCGTCGCTCCGGGGAAAGGTGATCGTGTCGGTCATCGTACTCATCCCCATGCCTCGTTCACGCCGGCTGCAGCCAGCCGATGAAGGTCGCGCGCAGGCGCTGCTTGGTCCGGTCCCACCAGGACGGGTTCTGCACGATCTCGGCGCGGAAGAAGCTCGGGCACAGGATCGCCGCG
>JAGVSZ010000450.1 GCA_019137045.1 Betaproteobacteria bacterium | reverse complement strand
CACCGGGCCAGCCTCGAGCGCGCGAACTCGACCGAGTTCGACCCCGACACGCCGCACCCGGTGGTCGCGCTGATCACCGAGTGGCAGACCGCGGACGGCGGCGTCGAGCGGCGCAGCGAGCGCTCCGACCTCGGCGGCACGATGCGCCTCGGCGCGCAGCCCGCCGACGTCGTGCCCGGGACGCTCGTGCACCGCATCTACCGCAGCGACGTGGTGAACGAACGCCACCGGCACCGCTACGAGGTCAACAACCACTACCTGCCGCGGCTCGAGGCCGCCGGCCTGCGGGTGGCGGCGCGGACCAAGGCCGAGGCGCTGTGCGAGCTGGTCGAGCTGCCCGACCATCCGTGGTTCGTGGGCTGCCAGTTCCACCCCGAGTTCACCTCGACGCCGCGCAGCGGGCACCCGCTGTTCAAGAGTTTCATCGAAGCCGCGCTCGCGCACCAGGCCGGGCAGTCGCAGCCGGCGGTCGCGGTGGCCTAGGCGGATGAAGCTCTGCGGCTTCGAGATCGGTCTCGACCAGCCCCTCTTTCTCATCGCCGGGCCGTGCGTGATCGAGTCGCGCACGCTCGCGCTCGAGACCGCCGCGCAGCTCAAGGACATCTGCGGCGAGCTCGGGATGCCGTTCGTCTTCAAGTCCTCCTACGACAAGGCGAACCGGACCTCGGGCGCGTCCTTCCGCGGCCTGGGCATGGCGAGCGGGCTGGAGATCCTGGCGGAGGTCCGCCGGGCGGTAGGCGTCCCGGTGCTGACCGACGTGCACGAGATCGCGGACGTTGCGGCGGTCGGGGCGGCCGTGGACGTGCTGCAGACTCCGGCCTTCCTGTGCCGGCAGACCGATTTCATCGCCGCGGTCGCCGCGGCGGGAAAGCCGGTGAACATCAAGAAGGGCCAGTTCCTCGCGCCGGGCGACATGAAGAACGTGGTGGAGAAGGCGCAGGCCGCGGCGCGCGCCGCGCATCCCGGCGTCGCGGGCGCGGACGACCACGTCATGGTGTGCGAGCGGGGCGCCTCGTTCGGCTACAACAACCTGGTGTCGGACATGCGCTCGCTCGCGATCATGCGCGAGACCGGGCGGCCGGTGGTCTTCGACGCGACGCACTCGGTGCAGCTGCCCGGCGGGCAGGGCACTGCGAGCGGCGGCCAGCGCGAGTTCGTGCCGGTGCTCGCGCGCGCCGCGGTCGCGGCCGGGATCGCCGGGATCTTCATGGAGACGCACCCGGATCCGGACAAGGCGCTCTCGGACGGGCCGAACGCCTGGCCGCTCGGGCGGATGCGCGAGCTGCTCGCGACGCTGAAGGACATCGACGCGCTGGTGAAGCGCCGGGGATTCGCCGAGCAGGCGCGCGCACCGCGCGCACCGGAACGATAATCGCACGAGGGGGGCAGGAACGACATGAGCTCGATCGTCGACGTGGTGGCGCGGGAGATCCTCGATTCGCGCGGCAACCCGACCGTGGAGGCCGACGTGCTCCTCGAGTCGGGCGTGATGGGACGGGCGGCGGTGCCCTCGGGCGCGTCGACGGGCTCGCGCGAGGCGCTCGAGCTGCGCGACGGCGACCGCAGCCGCTTCCTCGGCAAGGGCGTCCTCAAGCCGGTGGAGCACATCAACACCGAGATCTCCGAGGCGATCATGGGGCTCGACGCCTCGGAGCAGAGCTTCATCGACCGCACGCTGATCGACCTCGACGGCACCGAGAACAAGGCGCGCCTGGGCGCCAACGCCCTGCTCGCGGTGTCGATGGCGGTGGCCAAGGCGGCGGCCGAGGAGTCGGGCCTGCCGCTGTACCGCTACTTCGGCGGCTCGGGCGCGATGCAGTTGCCGGTGCCGATGATGAACGTCGTCAACGGCGGCGCGCACGCGAACAACAACCTCGACCTGCAGGAGCTGATGATCATCCCGATCGGGGCGCACAGCTTCCGCGAGGCGCTGCGCTGCGGCGCCGAGGTCTTCCACGCGCTGCGCAAGCTGCTCGACGACCGCGGCCTGTCCACCACCGTCGGCGACGAGGGCGGCTTCGCCCCGAACCTCGCGGCGCACGCGCAGGCGCTCGAGCTGATCATGAAGGCGATCGAGAACGCCGGCTACATGCCCGGCGGCGACGTCGCCCTCGGCCTCGACTGCGCGGCGAGCGAGTTCTACGAGGACGGCAAGTACCGGCTCGCCTCCGAGAAGCTCGAGCTGTCGGCGGCGGAGTTCTGCGACTACCTGCAGACGCTCGCCGACCGCTTTCCGATCGTGAGCATCGAGGACGGGATGGCCGAATCGGACTGGGACGGGTGGCAGCTCCTCACCCAGCGCCTCGGCAGCCGCATCCAGCTCGTCGGCGACGACATCTTCGTCACCAGCACGCGCATCCTGCGGGAGGGCATCAAGCTCGGCGTCGCCAACTCGGTCCTGATCAAGGTGAACCAGATCGGCACCCTCACCGAGACCTTCGCGGCGATCGAGCTCGCCAAGCGCTCCGGGTACACCTCGGTGATCTCGCACCGCTCCGGCGAGACCGAGGACACCACCATCGCCGACATCGCGGTGGGCACCAACGCGCTGCAGATCAAGACCGGGTCGCTGTCGCGTTCCGACCGGGTGGCGAAGTACAACCAGCTGCTGCGCATCGAGGAGGATCTCGGCGAGGCGGCGAGCTACCCGGGGCGCGAGGCGTTCTACCAGCTGCGCTGACGACCGATGCGCATCCTCGCGATCGTCCTCGGAGTCCTCATCCTCCTCATCCAGTACCCGCTCTGGCTGGGCCGGGGCGGCTGGGTGCGCGCGTGGGACAACGAGCGCCAGCTCGCCGCGCAGCGGGCGCACAACGAGCGCCTGCAGGCGCGCAACGGGGCGCTCGAAGCCGAGGTGCGCGACCTCAAGGAGGGTTCCGAGGCGCTGGAGGAGCGGGCCCGGTTCGAGCTCGGCATGGTTCGCCAGGACGAAGTGTTCGTGCAGATCGTCGAGCCGCGCGCCGACGCGCGCCGCTAGGCCGCATCCCGCGCCCCGCCGCGCGAACCGGGGAGGCCCCATGAATCTCCACTCCATGCTGCGCGCGCGCGCCGGCCAGGGCAAGCCGCTGCGCATCGGCGTCATCGGTGCCGGGAAATTCGCGGCGATGTATCTCGCTCAGGTGCCGAAGACGCCGGGCATCCATCTCGTCGGGATCGCTGACCTTGCGCCGGCAAACGCGCGCGCGAACCTGGAGCGGGTCGGCTGGAAACCGGCGAGCTACGCAGCTCCGTCGCTCGACGCCGCGGCGAAGGAGGGGCGTACGCACGTCGGCGACGACTGGGAGGCGCTCGTCGCGCACCCCGCGATCGACATCGTCATCGAGGCGACCGGGAATCCGCCGGCGGCGGTCAGCCACGCGCTCGCGGCCTTCCGGAACGGCAAGCACGTCGTGAACGTCACCGTGGAGGCGGACGCGTTCTGCGGGCCGCTCCTCGCCCGCAAGGCGCGCGAGGCGGGGGTGGTCTACAGCCTCGCCTACGGCGACCAGCCGGCGCTGATCTGCGACCTGGTCGACTGGGCGCGCACCGCCGGGTTCGACGTCGCCGCCGCCGGGCGCGGGCACAAGTGGCTGCCCCACTTCGCGCAGTCGACGCCGGAGACGGTCTGGGGGTACTACGGACTCACGCCGGAGCAGGCGCGCGTCGGCGGGCTCAATCCGAAGATGTTCAACTCGTTCCTGGACGGTTCGAAGCCGGCGAT
>JAGVSZ010000158.1 GCA_019137045.1 Betaproteobacteria bacterium | reverse complement strand
GACCGGCGCGCCGTCGCCGACCGGCGGCCCGACCTCGAGCGTCCAGCGCCCGCCGACGCGCGCCGGCACGACGTAGTAGAAGAGCTTGGTCTCGACGGTGCCGTTGATCGCCTCCTTCTCCTCGACGTCGAAGAGCAGCGTCCGGTCCGGCCGCCAGGGCTCCAGCGGATAGTCGTGCGAGACGATGCGCGCGCCCACCGGCAGCTCTGCCCGCAGCTTGGGCACGAGCTGCACCACCAGGCGCGGGAGCAGGTACATCATCACCACCGTCGCGTCGCGAACGTTCGCCTGCAGCACGTCGCCTTCGACGAACCGCACGCGGTCGGCGAGCCCGCGCGTCTGGGCGAGCGAGCGCGAGTAGACCACCAGGTCGGGATGGCGCTCGACGCCGACGCCGCGCGCGCCGTGGCGCTCGGCCGCGGCAATCACGAGCCGACCGTCGCCCGAGCCGAGGTCGTAGACGACGTCGTCGGGCCGGATCTCCGCGAGCCGTAGCATCTCGTCGAGGATGACCCAGGGCGTCGGGACGAAGGGCCCGCCGTCGGTGGTCGGCGGCGGCTCGTACGCGCGCTGCGCCCCCGCCGCGAGCGGCCAGGCGCCGAGCGCGCCGAGCGCCGCGAGCGCGCGCCGCCGGTCGATCCTGCGCACCTGCGTCCTCAGCCGACGCTCGAGTAGCCGCCGTCGACCAGCATGACGGTCCCGGTCATGTAGCGCGCGGCGTCCGAGCACAGGAACAGGATCGGGTCGGCGATCTCGCCCGGTTCGGCCCAGCGGCCGAGCGCGATGCGCGCGTTGATCTGCGCGCTGCGCTCGGGGTTCTCCCGCGGCGCGCGCGAGAGCTCGGTGAGGACCCAGCCGGGGGCGACCGCGTTCACGCGCACGCCGTCGGCCGCGTAGGCGCAGGCGAGCGACATGGTGAGGTTGCGCACCGCGCCCTTCGAGGCCGAGTACGCCGGCTGCGCCGGCCCGCCGAAGAACGCCATGATCGAGGCGACGAACACGACGGCGCCCTTGCGCCGCGCGAGCAGCGGCCGCGCCGCGGTGGCGACGCGCATGCCGCCGCTCAGGTTCACGTCCATCACCTGGTCGAACACCTCCGGCTGGTGCTCCGCGCCGCGCTGGATGATGCCGGCGGAGTTCACCACGAAGTCGAGCGCCGCGAGGCCGCCGACGAGCGCGTTCACCGCAGCGAGATCGGTGACATCGAGGCGACGCACGTCGATGCCGGCGAAATCGGGGTTCGCGCGCGCTGCGCCGAGCTCGGCGTCGGTGAGGCCGCACGCGATCACGGCCGCCCCGGCGCGCTTGAAGGCGCGGCTCGCCGCCGCGCCGATGCCCGACACGCCGCCGGTGACCAGCGCGGTGCGGCCGGAGAAATCGAACTTGCAGTCCATCGTGCCCTCCGCCTCGGTCCCGCGGCTTATACCGGATCCGCGGCGCGCTGTCGCGCCCGCGCCGGGGCGGGGTACCATGCGCCGCTTGCGGGGCAGGGGGACACGATGATCGATCTGACCGGCGCGGCGTTCCCGGCCGGCGGCGGCGAGCCGGCGCAGGCCTGAGCGGTGCCCCCCGAGTCGCTCTGGATCCCGGTCACGATCTGGGCGGCGTTCGCCCAGACGCTGCGCAACGCCGCGCAGCGCAGCCTGACCGAGGCGCTCGGCACGCTCGGCGCGACGCTGGTGCGGTTCCTCTACGGCCTGCCGTTCGCGGCGCTGTGGTTGTGGCTCGTGCACGCGGCCGGCGGACTCGAGATCCCCGCCCCGACCCTGCGCTTCGGCGCCTGGGTCGTCATCGGGGCGGTCGCGCAGATCGTCGCCACCGCGCTCCTGCTGCGCGTGATGGCCGAGCGCAACTTCGCGCTCGGGGTCGCGTACTCCAAGACCGAGATCATCCAGGTCGCGGTGTTCGGCCTCGTCTTCATCGGCGACCCGGTCAGCGCGGTCGCCGCGATCGCGATCGTGCTCGGCACGCTCGGCGTGCTGCTCCTCTCGCCGGCGGACAAGGCGCGCCCGTGGCGGGCGCTGCTCGCCGGCTGGACCTCGCGCACGGCGCTGATCGGACTCGGCTCCGGCGCGGCGTTCGCCCTCTCGGCGGTCGGCTACCGCGGCGCCGCGCTCGCGCTCGACGGCGCGCCGTTCCTGGTCGCTGCGGCGTTCACGCTGCTGGTGGCGCAGACGATCCAGACGGTGCTGCTCGGCGGGTGGCTCGCGGTGCGCAGCCCGGCGGTGATCGGGCGCGTCTTTCGGGCGTGGCGGCCGTCGCTCTTCGCGGGCTTCATGGGCGCGGCCGCTTCGGCCGGGTGGTTCACCGCGATGGCGATCGAGCCGGTCGCCCACGTGCGCACCCTCGGCCTGGTCGAGCTCGTGTTCAGCGCGATCGTGTCACGGCGGTTCTTCCGCGAGAGGATGACGCGGCGCGAGTGGGCCGGGATGCTGCTGCTCGTCGCCGGCGTGGTCATCATCACGCTGAAGCGGTGAACCGCGCTACCATCGCCGCCCTCGCTACGTTCGAACACCAGGGAGACCCGACATGAGCACGAAGATCGCCATCGTCACCGGGGCGGGCAGCGGGATCGGGCGCGCCTCCGCCGTCGCGCTGCTGAAGGCCGGCTGGTCGGTCGCGCTCGCCGGGCGGCGCGCCGACGCGCTCGCCGAGTCGGTCAAGCTCGCCGGCGCCGACGGCGCGCGCGCGGCGGCGGTCCCCACCGACGTCACGAACCCCGAGTCGGTGCGCGCGCTGTTCGCGAAAGTGAAGGACAAGTGGGGGCGCCTCGACCTGCTCTTCAACAACGCCGGCCAGAACGCGCCCGGCATTCCGCTCGAGGACCTGTCCTTCGAGCAGTGGAAGAGCGTCGTCGACGTGAACCTCACCGGCATGTTCCTGTGCATCCAGGAAGCGTTCCGGGTCATGAAGGCGCAGGACCCGCGCGGCGGGCGCATCATCAACAACGGCTCGATCTCCGCGCACGCGCCGCGGCCCAACTCGGCGCCCTACACCGCCACCAAGCACGCGGTCACCGGGCTCACGAAGTGCGCCTCGCTCGACGGGCGCAAGTACGACATCGCGTGCGGTCAGATCGACATCGGCAACGCGCTCACCGAGATGGCGGCGCGCATGGCGAAGGGCGTGCCGCAGGCGAACGGCGAGATCGCGATCGAGGCGGTGATGGACGTGCGGCACGTCGCCGACGCGATCGTGCACATGGCGGGCCTGCCGCCCGAGGCGAACATGCAGTTCGTGACGGTCATGGCGACGAAGATGCCCTTCGTCGGCCGGGGCTGACCGGCTCGACCCGCTGACCGCGCCGCCCGCCGGGGCGCGGCCGTCCGCTCTGCGGCGCTACGCGGCGCTCACCAGCCGCGGCTGCGGGCGCGGCGTCGCGAGCTTGCGGCGCGCGAGCGCGGCGCGCAGCCCGTTGAGCGCGTTCGCCGCGAAAAAGCCGTGCGTCCACTGCGTGGCGAGCCGCGGGTGGATGCGCACGAACGGGTTGTCCTCGAGCCCGAAGCCGGCTTCCGCCATGCGACGCCCGAGGTCGAACGCCTTACGCTCCTGATCGGCAAACATCCTGGGTTCCTCGCTTTGTCGTTGCATGCCTTTGTCATGCATGCACCACGAGCTTAGACGCGGGCACATTGCGCGATCGTGAACGATTGTCAAACATGCGGCGCTTCTCCACACGCGCCACGATCATGTCCGCGCGCCGCCGCGCGGC
>JAGVSZ010000169.1 GCA_019137045.1 Betaproteobacteria bacterium | reverse complement strand
AGGCGATGTAGTTGTCGAGCTTCTTCCCGCCGATCTCGGTCGGATAGTTCTGGTCGACCGGGAACGGCGGTACCGGCGAGCACGGCGTGAGCACGAGGTCATAGCGCTCGAAGAGCGCGCGCCAGCGGTGGAAGACCTCCGTGCGCTTGCGCTCGGCGCGCGCGATGTCGAGGATCTTCACGTCCAGCCCGAGCCGGATGTTGCCCGCGAGGTTCGGGTTGAGCCGCTCGAGCCTGTCGAGCCGCTCGAGGTGGTTGCCGACCATCGACTCCCCGCGCAGGGTGATGAACGGCTGGACGCCGTCGGAGAAATCCGCCGCGATCTCCTCCACGGCGGCGCCGTCGCGCTCGAGCGCGCGCGCGGCATCGCGGCAGATGCGCGCCACCTCGGAATCGATTCCGGTGCCGCCGAGGTCGGCGACGTAAGCGAGCCGCATGCCGCGCAGGTTCTCCGCGCGCGCCACGATGTCGCAGGCGCTCGCCCAGGGCGGCGGCACCGACGCCGGATGCTTGAGCGAGAAGCCGGTCATCCCGTCCAGCATCAGCGCGCAGTCTTCCGCGTCGCGCGCCATCGGGCCGGCGACGTTCTGGTCGTGCCACGGCATGTTCATGGGGTAGCGCGCCACCAGCCCGGTCGTGGTGCGCAGGCCCACCACGCCGCAGAACGACGCCGGCGTGCGCAGGCTGCCGCCGAAATCCGAGCCTTCGGCGAGCGGCACGAGTGCGGCCGCGAGCGCCGCCGCACCGCCGCCGGTCGATCCGCTCGCCGACAGGCGCAGGTCCCACGGGTTGCGCGTCGCGCCGAACACGCGGTTGACGGTGTTGGCGCCGGCCGCGAACTCGGGCGTGTTGGTCTTGCCGACGACGACGCAGCCCGCGCGCTTGAGGCTCGCCACCGTCTCGCCGTCCTCGTCGGGCACGTGCTCGGCGTAGAGCTCCGAACCCCAGGTCGTGCGGATCCCGGCCGTCGGCGTCACGTCCTTGATCCCGACCGGCACGCCGGCGAGGGGTGGAAGCTTCTCGCCCGCGGCCACCGCCCGATCGACCGCCTGCGCCGCGGCGCGGGCCGACTCCGGCGCGAGCGTGACGAACGCGTTGACCGGGGCGTTCGCGCGCCCGATCGCGGCGAGGTGCGCCTCGAGCACCTCGAGTGCGCTCGCGCGCCGCTCGCGCACGAGCCGCGCGAGCGCGCGCGCCGGCAGCCGGTGCAGCGCCACCGCGGTCAGAAGCGCTGCAGGTACTTGTTGACGTCCACGCGCTCCGGCAGCGTGCCCAGGCGCGTCGAGTAGTCGATGAATGTCTGGAAGTCGTGGCGGTCGCTGTTGGTCAGGTTCGCGACGTTCACGAACTTCACCAGCGGCACCGACTCGACCAGGTCGTCGGGCGTGAGCGTGTTCTTGAGCAGCGACCGGCGCGCCTCCTTGGGGTTGGCGTTGATGAAGTCGATCGCCTTCGCCCACGCCGCGGCGTAGCGCTGCGCGACGTCGGGCCGGTTCTTGATGAAGTCGGTCGAGATCACCCCGCCCCCGACCCAGGCGTTGGCGCGCGGGTCGCCGAGGATGTACTTCGCGATCACCCCCGCCTCCAGCGTCGAGGCCACCCCGTTCTTGCGCATGATCGCGGCGTTCGGCTCCAGCGTGTACCCGGCGTCGAACGTGCCCGCGGTCATCGCGTTCACGTGCTGGCCCATGTCGAGCTGGTCGAGCTGGTAGTCGCCATCCTTCAACCCCGCCACCGCGAGCACCGCGCGCGCCATGGTCACGTTCGCCGGCCCGGGCGCGCTCATGATCTTCTTGCCCTTGAGGTCGGCGAGCGAGCGCGCGTTCACGCCCTTGCGCACCACGAACTGCTCCATCTGGTACTGGGCGTTCTGGCCGTTGAGCGAGATGTACATCGCCACCCCGGGCTTCTTCAGGTTCGCGTTCATCCCCTCGATGGTCACCAGGATCGCGGAAGCGTCGATCTGGTTGGTGATGAGGCCGGAGACGTTCGGCGGCCCGCCGATCAGCCGGATCATCTCCGCGTCGATGCGCTGCTCCTTGAAGAACCCGCGGTCCTGCGCGACGAAGAACGGCAGCGACGAGCTGACCGGGAACACGCCGACCTTGACCTTGTCCTGCGCGGCCGCGGGTGCGGCGAGCGCGGCGGCGAGCACGGCTCCGAGCAGTGTGAGCTTACGCATGGGGCTTTTCCTCCGGTTTCTCCGACGTCGTCATGACACGCGCCCGCGCGCGTTCGCCCAGAGTGCGGGCGAGCGCGGCGAGCGCCTGGGTGAAGCACTCCATCGGCGGGCGCACGATGCCGGCGCCCACCTGGCCGACGCCCGCCTCGCGGTGCGCCATGCCGGTGTTGATGATCGGCGCGATGCCGGTGTCCACGACCCTGCGCACGTCGATGCCGGCGGGGCTGCCGGCGAACCCGAGCATCGGGATCGTGAACGCGGGGTTGGCGCCGAGCGTGACGTGGCGCATGGTCAGCGTCGCCTCGAGCGCGCGCTGCGGCGTGCCGCCGATGAACTGCACGATCGCGGGCGCCGCCGCCATCGCGAAGCCGCCGATGCCGGCGGTCTCGGTGATCGCGCTGTCGCCGATGTCGCGACCGGCGTCCGCCGGTCCGTAGCCCGGGAAGAAGAGGCCGTCGGGAACCTGGGCGGGCCCGGTGAACCAGCGCTCCCCCGCGCCGCTCACGCGGATGCCGAAGTCGGTGCCGTTGCGCGCCATGGCGGTGACCAGCGTGCTGCCCGGCACGCCGTGCGCGGCGTCGAGCATCGCCTTGCACGCCGCCATGCCGACGTTGAGGAAGAAGAAGTCGTTGCCGTTCAGGAAGTCGATCACCGCCGCCGCGTCCGCGCCCGGCACGCCCGCGCGGAGGATTCCGGCCACCAGCCGCTTGAACAGCAGCGCGGAGGAGGCGGCGTTGCGGTTGTGCATCTCGTCGCCCATGTGCAGCGCGCGGCCCATCAGCGGCTTCAGCTCGACCGGGCCGGTCGCCGCGAGCGCTTTCGCAAGCGCCGGGCCGAGCGTGTCGCCCATCCACCTGAGCTTCGCGATCACCTCCGGGCCGTTGGCGCCGTAGCGCAGCACCTTGCCGAGGCCTTCGTTCAGGTTGCTGAACGCGCGCTTGCCCCCGCTGCGCAGCATCCAGACCGGCATCGACGGGCTGATGATCCCGGCCATCGGGCCGACGGCGGCGTGGTGGTGGCAGGGGTCGAAGCGGATCTCGCCGCGCTCGGCCATGGCGCGCGCGGCGTCGTGGTCCTGCGCCCAGCCCTCGAGCAGGCAGGCGCCGATCACCGCCCCGCGCATCGCCCCGCCCATGCGCGCCCAGTCGATCGGCGGTCCGGCGTGCAGCAGCATGCGCTCGCCCAGGCCGGGGACGACGTCGCGCGCGACGCCCACGCCTTCGAGGACGGGCTCGGCGGCGAGATACGCGTCGAGCGCCTGCCGGTTCGCCGCGTCGACCGACGCGTCGCCGAGGAGGCGCGCGAGCGCCGTCGCGGTCGCCGGGTCCCCGCCGGGCGGGCTCCACTGCACCCGCGCCACCGGTGCGCCCGCCGCGGCGAGGCCGTCCGCGAACGACGCCAGCCCGACGTTCACCACCGCGAGCGGCTGGCCGAAGAGCGGCTTCATCTCCGCGCCGCCCCCGCGAGTCTCAGCGCCATGCGCGCCGCGGCCGCGTTGCTCGGGGCGAGGTGCACGCCTTCCGCGCGCAGCGCCGCCTCCTGCCG
>JAGVSZ010000231.1:1645-19935 GCA_019137045.1 Betaproteobacteria bacterium | reverse complement strand
GCCGGAACTGCGGCGGCGCGCAGCCCGCTACGCGCGGCGCGCCCGGTCCGCAGAGGCGACGGTGCGGTGCGAGCGCGGTGGTCCGCATGTCGCGGTCGTTCCCACGTCGCAACCCGACCCGTGGCGGGCGCGGCACGCTACCATTGCGCCGCACCGCCCGAGGCGCGCGCGGAGAACGGCGCGAACCGGGCGCGCAGGGCCGCGCACGTCGCAGCCGTGCCGATGCGAACTGTGCCGGACGAGTTCACCCTTTTTTACGATGCAGGGCGCCCGCTCGCCGTAACCTTGCGTGCCGGAAACGGCCGGCTCGGTACTCGGCCGCAGCCCGTGCGGGCGCGGCGGTCCGGCGGTACCCCGGGCGCTGCGAGGCCGGCCATCCGATCCCGATCAACTGCATCACCGCGCGCTGACCCCCTGCGATGGCAAGCCTGCTGAAGAACTCCGCCGCCAACGCGGTCGGCCTCGCCGGCCCGGCGATCGCCCAGCTCGTCACGCTGCCGTTCATCGTGCGCGCGCTCGGGGACACGGACTTCGGCATCTACGCGCTCGTGATGGCGATCGTCGGGTACTTCGCGTTCCTGGACATCAATCTCACCGTCGGGGCGGTCAAGTTCATCGCCGAGTACGACTCGCTCGACAAGCGCAAGGAGGTGAACCAGGTCGTCACGCTCGGGCTCGGTTTCTACACCGCGATCGGCCTCGTGGGCGCGGTCCTGATCTTCGCGCTGGCCGAACCGCTGGTGACGCGCTTCTTCACCATGCCGCGCGAGCATCAGTCGCTCGCGGTCGACGCGACGCGGCTCGCCGCGCTCGGATTCCTGTTCGGGCAGCTCGAGTCGTTCCTGACCGGGGTGGCGCAGGGCATGCGGCGCTTCACCGTCTCCGCGGCGATGCAGATCGCCGCGGGCGTCCTGACGCCGGTCCTCACCGTGCTCGTTCTGTGGCTGGGGTACGGCCTGATCGAGGTGATCGCCCTGCGGGTGGTGCTCGCCTTCCTCGGGGTCGTGGTGCTGCTGGCGATCACGCGCAAGCTCATCCCGCACCTGCGGCTCGTCGCGCCCGGAATGCAGACCCTCAGGCAGGTCGGCAGCTTCAGCGCGTTCGCCTACTTCTCGACCGTGGCCAGCATCATCTACTTCCAGGCCGACAAGCTCATCATCGGCGCGCTGATCGGGGTCGCGGCGCTGCCCTACTACGTGATCCCCTTCACCCTCGCCTCGCGGCTGATGGGACTCACCTTCCGCATGGCGCACGTGATCTACCCGGAGGCGAGCCGGCTCGGGGCGATGAAGCAGTTCGACCGCCTGGCCGAGGTCTACTTCTCGGCCACGCGCTACATCTTCTTCGCGAACGTCTACCTGCTCCTGCTGATCGGCCTGTTCGGGCACGAGATCCTCCATTACTGGATGGGCCCCGAGTACGCCGAGAAGGGCACGCCGATCATGGTCCTGATCCTGTGCGCGCTGATCGTCGACTCCACCACCAACATCCCGTCGATGGTGAACGACGGCCTGGGGCACCCGAAGGTCACCGGCTTCTTCGCCCTCGGCCGCGCCGCCACCGGCCTGGCCCTGATCGCGGCGGGGACCTGGGCCGGCGGAATCGTCGGCGCCGCGGTCGGTCAGCTGGTGACGTTCACCCTCTACGCGGCGGCGCTGCTCGCGTTCGTGCACGGGCGCACCGTCCCCTTCCGGCTGCGCGACCTCCTGGTGCGCTCGTATGTCCCGATCCTGCTTCCGGCCGCGGCGCTCGGCGCCGCCGTGCTGCTCCTGCGGCCCGCCGCGCCGCTCGGGATCTGGAGCTTCGTCGTGCTCGCGACCGCGGTCGTGACGGCATGGACGATCTACGGGCTCGTGTACGTGCTGCAGCAGCACGACGCGGCGGCGCTGCAGACCCTCATCCGCCGCCGGCTCCGCGGCCAGTCCTGACCGACCTCACCCCCGCGCGGCAAGATGCCACTGACCTTCTCGATCGTCACGAGCACCTGGAACAGCGAGCCCTATCTCGCGAAGTCGATCGCGTCGGTCCTGGCGCAGGACCACCCGGCGATCGAGTACATCTTCGTCGACGGCGGCTCGACCGACGGCACGCTGGAGCGCATCCGCCGCATCCCGCGCGAGACGAAGCTGCTCACGGACGTCCGGGGCGGGGTCAGCGCCGCGATGAACGCCGGCCTGGCGGTCGCGACCGGCGACGTCGTCGCCCACCTGCACTCCGACGATTACTACCTCTACCCGCAGGTGCTGAGCGACGTCGCGGAAACGCTCGAGCGGACCGGCGCCGAATGGCTGTTCGCCCGCTGCCTGGACGACGTCGACGGCCAACTGCTGCCGGAGAACTGGCAGATGCCGCGCTACAGCTACCGCCGGCTGCTCAAGGGGAACTTCATCTCGCAGATGGCGGTCTTCGTGCGCAAGCCGCTGTTCGACCGCGTGGGGCGCTTCGACCCCGGCCTCAAGTACGCGATGGACTACGACATGTACCTGCGGCTCGGGCGGCTGGCCGAGCCCCATCAGCTCGACCGGCACCTCGCCGCGTTCCGCAAGCACGCCGGCAGCCTCTCGACCGCCAACCCGCTGCCCGGGCTGGACGAGGACTTCCGCGTGCGGCTGAAGTACGCAGGCCGGTCGCCGTGGGGGCTCGCGTACCACGGCGCGCACTACCTGGTGCGGAGATGGCGCCTCGCGCGCGCGGCCTCGGCCGCGTCCGCGGCGTCCGCGGCATGACCGTCTCGCTGGTGATGGCGACGGTGGATCGCGTCGACGAGGCGCGGCGGCTCGTCGACTCGCTCGCGGTCCAGACCGACGCGCCGTTCGAGCTGGTGGTCGTCGACCAGAACGCCGACCGCCGGCTCGATGCGGTGGTCGCGGGCGCGCGCGCGATGGGCATCGAGGTCGTCCACGACCGCTTCGCCGAGCGCAATCTCTCGGCCGCGCGCAACCGCGGGCTGGCGCTCGCGCGCGGGAGCGTGGTGGGCTTTCCCGACGACGATTGCTGGTACGAGCCCGACGTGGTGCGGCGCGTAAGCGCGTTCCTCGCGGCGCAACGCGACTACGGCGGCGTGGTGGTGCGCTGGCACGAGCAGGACCCGGCCGGCCGCCCCGCGCACGACCTCGCGCGCGACGACTGGCGGCGTTTCCGGGCCGCGCCCGCGAGCTCGATCGCGCTCTTCCTGCGCAAGAGCGTGCTCGGCGCGCTCGGCGGCTTCGACGCCCGCTTCGGGGTGTCGCGCTTCTTCGGGGCCGGCGAGGAGACCGACCTCCTGCTGCGGGCGCTCGAGGCCGGTCACCGGATCCGGTACGAGCCGACGATCGTCGTGCACCACGCCTTCGGTCGCCCGGCGAGCGGCCCCGTCGCGCAGGCCTGCCGGCGCACGCGCAGCCGCGAGCGCGGCACCGGAGGGCTGTACGCGAAGCACCGGCTGCCCGCCCACGTCATCGCGCGCGGGATCGTCGCGCCGCTGGTGAAGCCGCTGCGCACGCCGTGGAGCGCGCGCGCCATCCTCGACGGCGCGTGCACGACGCTGGGGCGGATCGAGGGCCTCCTCAAGTGGAAGCGCGCGGCGAGCGACTGAGCGACCATGGCCGGCAGGAAAGTCGTCATCTGCGAGCCGCGCCTCGCCCAGTACCGGGTGCGGCTCTTCGAGCTCATGCGCGCGCAGCTCGCGCGGGAGGGGGTGACGCTCCACCTCCTCCTCGGCAGGGAGACCGCGGACGAGCGGGCCTGGCAGCCGCTCGGCCGCTACGTCGACGGCGCCGATCTCGTGGTCGTGAACCAGCACAACAAGCTCCTCTACAACCACCTCATGATGGTGGCGCCGCGGGCGTTCAAGCTGGCGTTCTGGGATCACGGCCGCAACCTGCAGTCGGCCAACCCGGGCGGACTGAAGGAGCGCTTCAAGGGCTGGACGACGACGCGGGTGGACTGGTGGTTCGCCTACACGGACATGACGGCGGACATCGTCGCCGGGCGCGGCTTCCCGCGCGCGCGGATCACCGTGCTCAACAACGCCATCGACACGTCCGAGCTGGACGGCTTCGCGCGCGCAATCCGGCCCGAGGAGGTGGCGGCCCTGCGCGCTGCGCTCGGGCTCGAGGGCAAGCGCGTCGGGATCTACCTCGGCTCGCTCTACTCCGACAAGCGGCTCGACTTCCTGGTCGAGGCGGCGAACGCCGTTCGCGGCCGGCTCGACGACTTCGCCCTGCTCGTGGTCGGCGACGGCCTGGACCGCGCGCAGATGCGCGCATGGGCGCAGGCCCATCCCTGGCTGCGCTGGGTCGGCGCGCAGCGGGGGCGCGACAAGGCGCTGCACGCGCGCCTCGCCGAGATCATGCTCATCCCGGCGCAGGTCGGCCTGGTCATCGTGGATTCGTTCGTGCTGGCGCTGCCCCTCGTCACGACGGACTATCCGAACCACAGTCCCGAATTCGCGTACCTGGCTCCCGGGGTGAACGGCCTGATCACGCCGGCCCGCGTCGACGCGTACGCCGACGCGATCGTCGGCGCGCTCGGCGATCCGGAGCGGCTCCGGGCGCTGCGGGCGGGCTGCCGCGCGAGCGCGCGCGAGTACACCATCGAGAACATGGCCGATCGCTTCACGGCGGGCATCCTGCGGGCCCTGGCGGCATGAAGGTTCGCGTCCTGAAACCGGGCAGCCTCAGCGCGGCGCAGCGCGCGGCATGGTCGGCGATCCAGTGCGCCGACCCGCGCTTCGAGAGCCCGTTCTTCCGCCCCGAGTTCACGCTCGCCATGGCGGCGGTGCGATCGGACGTCCAGGTCGGCGTCATGGAGGACGGCGGAGAGCCCGTGGCGTTCCTGCCCTTCCAGCGCAGCGGGCGGGTCGGCCGGCCGGTCGGCGGTCCGCTGTCCGACTACCAGGGCGTGATCGCGCGCGCCGGCGCGCGCTGGGACGCGGCGGAGCTCATCCGTGCCTGCGGGCTCGCGGCGTGGCGCTTCGATCACCTGATCGCCGCGCAGGACGAGTTCGCCGCCTATCACCGGCGCATCGAACCCTCGCCGTTCCTGGAGCTGAAGGACGGGTTCGACGCCTATCGATCCGCGCTCGCGGCCTCCAACCAGAGGTATCTCGCCGCCACCTTCCGGCAGGCGCGCCAGCTCGGGCGCGAGGTCGGGCCGGTGCGCGTGCAAGTCGCCAGTGCCGATCGCGCCGCGCTGGCGCTGCTGCTGCGCTGGAAGTCCGCCCAGTACGTGCGCAGCGGGGACGCCGACCTGTTCGCCTTCCCTTGGGCGCGCGCGCTGCTGGAGCGGCTGCTCGAGACGCGCGGCGAGCGCTTCGCGGGCGTCCTCTCGCTGCTGTTCGCCGGCGACCATCTGGTCGCCGCGCACATGGGCCTCGGCGCCGGCGGCGTGCTGCACTGGTGGTTTCCCGCCTACGACCGCGCTCATGCGAAGTACTCGCCCGGGCGGATCCTGCTCGCCGAAGTCGCGCAGCAGGCGCCGGCGCACGGCATCCGCCGCATCGACCTCGGCCGCGGGCTGGACGAGTACAAGCAGCGCGCGATGTCGGGAGCGGTCGACGTCGCCTCGGGCGCGGTGGATTCCCGCGTGCTCGCGCCCTGGCTGCGGGAGCAGTGGCACGAGACCCGCGAACGCATCAAGCGCTCCCCGCTGCGCGGCATCGCGCGCGTGCCGGCGCGGCTCGCCCACCGGGTGACGCGATGGCTGAGCTTCCGGTGAGTCGGACATCCGGGTCGATGCGCGCGTGCCGCGGTCGGGCGCGGCTCGCGGCGCTGCTGGTGGCGCTCGCCGCGACCGGCTGCGGCGCTGCGCGGCCCGAGGAGGTCCGCAACCCGTCGCCCGCGCCGCTTCCGGCGCAGTTCTTCGGCATGCACGTCCACCATTACCCGTCGAAGACGCCGTGGCCCGCGGTGCGCTTCGGGTCGTGGCGGCTGAACGACCGCTTCGCGCTGTGGTCGAGCCTGGAGCCGGAGCGCGGGCGATGGGACTTCCGCGCGCTCGACAGCGTGGTCGAGGCGGCCGCCGCCCGCGGCGTGGAGATCGTGCTCGTGCTCGGACACCCGCCGCAGTGGGCCTCGGCGCGCCCGAACGAGAAATCCGCCTGGGGGCCGGGCCAGGCGGCCGAGCCGCGGGACAGCGCGGACTGGGAGAACTTCGTGCGCACCGTCGCGACCCGGTACCGGGGCAGGATCCGGCACTACGAGGTCTGGAACGAGCCGAACTGGGACACCTTCTTTTCCGGGCGCGTCGACCAGATGGTGGCGCTCGCGCGCGCAGCGCACCGGATTCTCAAGGAGATCGATCCCTCGATCGTGGTCGTTTCGCCCTCGGCGACGTACGAGTCGGGCGTCGAGTGGCTGGACCGCTATCTCGCCCAGGGGGGCGGGGCCTACGCCGACGCGATCGGGTTCCACTTCTACGTCATTCCGGGCACGCCCGAGGACATGGTCGGCCGCGTGCGCGCGGTCCGGGAGGTGATGGCCCGGCACGGCGCCGCGGCGAAGCCGCTCTGGAACACCGAGTTCGGCTGGCTCTTCGCCAACCGGGCGACGCACTTCCGGCCGGAGGAGGCGGGTTTTCCGAAGTACGCCAGGATCCTCGCCGGGGACGAGGCGGGCGCCTACGTCGCGCGCTCGCTCGTGCTCGGCGCCGCGTCGGGCATGGCGCGGTTTCACTGGTACGCCTGGGACGACGGGGCGCTCGGCCTCGTCGAGCCGCCCGCGTTCGCCGAACTGAAGGTCCCGGCGCGCGCCTACGAGCGCGTCTCCGGCTGGCTGGCCGGCCGTCGCATCGAGTCCTGCGCGCGCCGCGGCGCGATCTGGACCTGCGCCGGGTCCGGGCCCGGCGACGAGCGTTTCCGGATCGTCTGGAGCACCGACGCCGGGCCCGCGGCACTGGACCTCGCCCAGGACTGGGGCGTGCGGCGAGTCGAGGCGCTGGACGGCGGCGTGCGCGAAGTCGCGGGGCCGACGCGCATCGAGGTGACCGGCGCGCCGGTCCTGTTGCGCTGAGCGCGTCCGTCTCGCCGCAGATCCGCCGAAAGTGACGATGTCCCTCAAAGCGAACCGACCGCAACCTCTCCGCGGGGAGCGTTGCCCTAGAATTGAAACCTCGATCGGCACAGCTTTCCCCACGCGCCGGGGTCGCCTAGAGGTCGATGGCACCGGTTTTGTAATCCGGCCGGGCAACCGCAACGTAGGTTCGAATCCTACCCCCGGCGCCACCCCCTTCGATCACGACGGCGCCGCGCGCGCCCGCGACGTGCCGGAGCACGCGGCATGATCGACGCCGCGCTCGCGCTGACCGTCGAGTGGTACGAGGACCCGCTCCCGCCGTGGCTCGAAGCGGCGCTGATCGCGCTGCACGGCAACCTCTATTCGACGCTGGAGGCGATCCGGCTCTTCAACCCCGGCGCGGCGCTGTCCGCGTTCGTGCTGCGGCGAGGAGACGCGCCGGTCCAGATCGTCGTGTTCGGGATCGACGGCCGGCGCGCGAACGTGCTGAACGCAGTCATCCGGCTGGGCGCGGACGAGATCGCGCTGTTCGCCCGCGGGCTCTTCGCGCGCTGCCCGCGCGTTTCCGCGATCGCATTCCAGCCGAGCCAGGTGGAAGCGGGCGGGCTCGCGTACCCGCATCAGCACGGCGTGGTGCAGGAGGACATCGTCGTCACGCTGCCCGGCACCGCGGACGAATTCCGCATGCGGCTCGGCGGCGAGACGCGCCGCAACCTCAAGCGCCGGTCGGACCAGCTCGACCGCGAACACCCGTCGAACGCGTTCGAGGCGCGCGTGGGCGCGGACGTTCCGGACGAATGGATCGGCGAGATCCTGCGCTTCCACTACGCGCGCATGGCGGGCAAGAACAAGCAATCGGGCATCGACCGCGAATACGAGCGCGAGATTCGCGCGCTCGTCCGGCGGTTCGGCGTGGTCGGCGTCGTGACCATCGAGGGACGGATCGCCGCCGGCGCGATCGGCTACCGGGTCGGGGCGAACCACTACCTGCACGTGATCGCGCACGATCCGCGCTACGACCGCGTGAGCCTCGGCCGGCTGTGCGTGTACGCGATGATCCGCGATTGCATCGGCCGCGAGGCGCGGGAGTTCCACTTCCTCTGGGGCGAGTACGACTACAAGTACAACTTCCTCGGCGTGCGGCGCGACCTCGCGCTCCTCACCGTCTACCGCTCGCGGCTGCACGTCCTGCTCCACCCGCGCCTGTTCCTCGCTACCGCGGCGCGGCTCGCGCGCCGGCGACTCAAGCCGCGCATCGCCGCGCTCCGCCAGCGGCTCCACGCGCGCGCGCGGCCGGCGCAGCGGTCGCCGGCGGCGACGGATCAGCGCGAGAGCGGCCGGGCCGGCTGACATGCCCTCCTGCACGATCCTGACCTATCACATGATCGACGCTCCGCGCGCCGCGTCGGAGGCGCCGTACTGCTGCGACCCGCGCTCGTTCGCCGCGCAGATGCGGTACCTGCGCGAGAGCGGTTACACGGTGATCGGAATGCCGGCCCTGCTCGACTGCATCGACGGCCGCTCGCCGTGGCCGGCGCGGGCGGTCGCGATCACCTTCGACGACGGGGTGAGCTGCTGCCACGAGCGGGCGCTCCCGATCCTCGCCGAGCACGGGCTGCCGGCGACGGTGTTCGTCATCTCCGGCCTGCTGGACTCGGACAACGAGTGGATGGTCGCGGAGGGCCATCCGCGCCGGCGCATGCTCACGCGCGCCGAACTGGCTGCGCTCGACCGCGCCGGGATCGAGATCGGGAGCCACACGCGCCGCCACGTGCGTCTCGGCCGCGCCCCCGCCGCCGAGATCGCGTCGGAGCTGCGCGAGAGCAAGGCGCAGCTCGAGGACCTGCTCGCCAAGCCGGTGAGGTTTTTTGCCTATCCGTACGGGAGCTTCGACGCGCGCGCCCGCGACGCGGTCGAGGCCGCCGGCTACCTCGCGGCATGCTCGACCATCCAGGGCAGGAACCGCCCCGCCACCGACCGCTTCGTCCTGCGGCGCGTGGCCGTGGACGGCGGGGACACCCTCGCGCAGTTCCGCGCGAAGCTGTGGCTCGGCTCGTCCGCGCGCACTCACCTGCGCGCGGCCGCCCGGGCGCTGCTCGCCCGCGCCGGCCTGCTGCCGCCGAAGTCCTACGCCTGAACCGGGGGCGCGCCGGCGGGCGCCGCGCGCCGCTAGGCCGGCGCGAGCGCGCTCACCAGCGCGCCGTTCGAGAGCCGCTGCGCGCTCGGAATCCGGTCGGCCGCGTACTCGAGGAAGCGCTCGAGGATCGGCCAGCCGCCCATCGCGTCGACCTCCCACGAGTGGCCCCACAGGTGGAACACGCCGTCGGTCGCGCAGACGTGGTCGAGCATCGCCTCGAGCCGCGCCGGCAGGGCGGCGTGGCCGATGGCGTCCAGGAAGAGCGGTGCGCGTCCCGGCCAGTCGCCGAACTTGAGATAGTTCTTGAGGTAGACCGACCGCTGGTGCGGATAGAACTGCAGCGTCGTCGGCAGCCGGTAGGCGTCGGCCGGCCGCGCGCCGCGCAGGTTGACGATGGTGCGCGCGTGCCGGAACCCCGCCTCGCGCACCATCTGCACGTGCGCGTCCGTGAAGACGCCGCCCGGATAGCAGAAGCCGCCGACCGCGCTGCCGAGCTGCGCCTCGAGCTCGGCCTTGCCCTCCGCGACCTGGCGCCGCGCCGCCGCGTCGTCGAGCTCGGGCAGGAACGCGTGCTCGAGCGTGTGGCTGCCGATCTCGAAGGCCTGGCCGAGCGCCCGGAGCTCGGCCGGCGACATGACCGTCAGCCCGCCCGGCGTGCAGTGGCCGCCGGGGTTGCGCACCGGCACGTAGAACGTCGCGCCGAAGCCGTGCTTCGAGAGGAGTTCGGCGAGGCGCAGGTCGAGGGGATGCCCGTCGTCCCACGACGTCGTGAACAGGGCCTTGGTCATTGCGTCGGTCTCCTGGTGTTTCCCGCGTCTTGCGTGTTTCTGGCGCGTGCATAGGCGGCCATGAGCAGTTCGTGGTTGGCCGCGCCGGTGTATCCGCGCTCGTAGGCCGCGCGCGCGTTGCGCCCCATCTGCGCCAGCGCGTCGGCGTGCGAGTGCGCCCAGCGCAGCGCGTCGCGCAGCGCGCCGGCGGAACCGGGGGCGACCAGCAACCCCGTGCGCCCGTCCTCCACCAGGTCGGCGAGCCCGCCCGTCCGGCTCGCGATCACCGGCAGCCCGCTCGCGAACGCCTCCAGCGCGGCGAGCCCGAAGGTCTCGAAGCAGATGCTCGGCATCACGAGGTAGGCGGCGCGGCGCATCGCGGCCAGCACTTCGGCGCGCGGCAGGCGCCCGAGCGCGCGCAGGCGCGGATGGGCCCGGACGCGCGGCGACTCCGGCCCGTCGCCGACGACCGCGATCTCGGCCTCGGGCACCTCGTCCAGCGCGCGGGCGAGGACATCCAGGCCCTTCTCCGCGGCGAGCCGGCCCACGAACAGCCCGCCGCGGCGCGCCCCTTCCGCGGGCGGGGCCACGTCCACGAAGTGGGGCTTCACCGCGATGCGCTCCGCCGGCAGGCCGCCTGCGATCAGCTTGTCGCGGCAGAAGGCGCTCGGCGCAAGGTACAGCGCGACCTTGTGCGCGAACGACCCGATCGTCCGGTGCACCCCGATCATCGCCGCGACCGCCGCGGACTGGGGCAGCGACGCGCGGTAGCAGCGGTGCAGCGCGCCGCGCCACGGCAACCTGCCCAGGCAGTCCTCGCACACCGCGCCGTTCCGCAGGAACATCGCCTGCGGGCAGAGCAGCCTGAAGTTGTGCAGCGTCTGCACCAGCGGCACGTCGCCCACGGCCCAGCACAGGGAAGGGGAGATCAGCGGAAACGTGTTGTGCGCGTGCACGAGGTCGGGCCGGAAGGCCGCGATCTCGGCGCCGATCTCGCGCACGGTGCGACGCGACCACAGCGCGTCCCGCGCGGCGCGGAGCGCGGACATCGCGCCGATCTCGTCGTTGCGGCGCGCGTACAGCCGCACCTCGTGGCCGTGCGCGCGCAGCAGCGCCTCCTCCGCCTCGACGACCGCGTCCTCGCCGCCGCGCTGCTGGTAGTAGTTGTGGACGAGGAGGACCCGGTAGCGCGGGGCGCGGGACGCTTCCCCCGGCCCGTCCGTCCCGGCGCGCGGGCCCGCGCGCGGCGCGCCGGTGGCGATCGCTGCGGTCACTTGGCCGCGACTTCCGGTGCGCGCGCGGTCGCGTCGGCGAGCGGCGGCGCGAGCGCCATCTCCAGGCGCTCCGCGAGCCGCAGCGCCAGCGCCACGATCGTCACCGTCGGGAAGTTGGCGCCCGCGGTGGGAAAGACCGAGCTTCCGGCCACGTACAGGTTGTCGACGCCGTGCATGCGGCAATGGCGATCCACGACGCCCCGGCGCGGCGAGTCGTGCATCCGCGTCGTGCCCATGTGGTGCCAGGTGCCTTCCGGGTGCAGGCTCGCCGGCCAGTCCGCGCGACCCGCGAGCGGCGGATCGAGCCGCGCCACGCCCACCCGCCCGCGCTCCAGCTCCTCCGCGAGCAGGGCGAAGTTGCGGTCGAACGTGCGGCGGGTCAGCTCGCCGGGCCGCCAGGCCACGCGCACGCGATTCATCCCCAGCCGGTCGCGCTCCGGCGCGAGCGTGACGCGCGCGTCCGGGTCCGGCTCGGGCTCGACGATCGCCTGGAAGGCGACGTCCTTCACCAGCACGCGCGGCTGGAAGAAGCGGGCCACGACGAACCCGGCCGAATCGACCGGGTGGCGCAGCAGCGTCAGCAGGTCGCGCGCGACGCTCCGCCCCGGCTGCTCCTTGTGCTCCATGGCGTGCTTCAGGCGCACGAGCACCTCCGCCGCCTCGGTGCCGTCCCCGGGAAACACCGACGAGAACCAGACCCGGGCGTTGGCGACGCCCTCGTCGGCCTGTGTCTTGGGCGCGAGGGCGAACTGGCCGGCGATCCGGGTGCCGTGCGCGGCGACGGCGGGATTCTGGTAGCTGTACTTCGCGTCGAACAGCTTGTTGCGCGACCACTCCGGCGCGAAGCGGATGGAGCCGTTGTAGATGCGCGGGTGGTCCATGAAGTACCGGCCCACCAGGTCGTTCCCGTTGCCCAGGCCGGCCGGCTCGACCGCGTGCGACGCGAGCAGCAGCCGGGCGTTCTCGATGCCGCCGGTGGCGAGCACGAACAGCCGCGCGACCGCCGCGAACCGCCGCCCGGAAAGCGTCGCGACCTTCACGCTTCGCACCGCGCCGGCCGGTCGTTCGGTCTCGATTTCGACGACGTTCGCGTAGAGGTAGACGCGGACGCCCTCTGCGCGCGCGAGCTCGCCCCGGTACAGCGAGCCCATGCGGGCGGGCGGGCTGAACTGCGAGATCGAGTCCACGATGCGGCCGGTGGGCAGCGGGATGCGCCGCACGTCCGCGCGGCCGACGGCGCGCTCCCAGAAGGCCGGGTCGTAGTCGAAGGGCCCGAGCTTGAGCACGTCGTGCGCGCGCGCGTAGTAGGGCTCGAGCGCGGCGCGGCCGATCGGCCAGCCGCTGTGCGGGACCCAGGGCCGCCGCTCGAAGTCGAGCTCGTCGAGCGGCCGGCACCAGCCGCCCCAGCAGTTGCTGCTCCCGCCGAGGAAGCGGCTGCGACACCCGTCGGCGAAGCGATAGGGCACGCCGGCGCTCTCGCCGCGGTAGAGGTCGCGCGTCTCGTCGTCGGGCAGATAGCCCCCGCTCTCGAGCACGCAGGTGCGGAGGCCGCGCCGGTCGAGCTCGCGCGCGAGCGTGATGCCCGCCACGCCCGCCCCGATCACGCACACGTCGGCGGCGATCGTGGTGCCGCTCTCGAGCTCGCGGGCGTCGATGAACATGGATCCTCGCGCGGGTAGGGTGACGGGGACGTCGCTGCGGCGCGGATCGCCTAGCGCGGCGCGTCCGACCCGCGCGCGCGGCGGGCATCGCGCACGAGCTGCGCCGCCGCCCCGGCGACGAACAGCGCGTTGGTCACCAGATAGCGCCGCCACAGCCGGCGCGGCTCGGAGGCGAGGCGATGCAGCCATTCCAGCCCGAGGCGCTGCATCCACGCGGGCGCGCGCGCGCGCGTCCCGGCATGGAACTCGAACGCGGCGCCGACCCCGATCATCGCGGCGCGCACTCGCCCGCGCAGGCTCGCGATCCAGCGCTCCTGCTTCGGGCATCCGAGCCCCACGAACGCGACGCCGGCGCCGGAGCGGTCGATCTGCGCGACGAGCTCGGCCTCCTCGGCGGCGGTGAGAGGGCGGAACGGCGGCGACCACGCGCCGGCCAGGCGCAGCGCCGGAAACGCCGCCCGCAGCCGCGCGGCGAGCCGCTCCAGTACCGCCTCGGTGCTGCCCACGAGGCAGACGGCGATTCCCCTGCGCTCGGCGAGCCGGCAGAACTCCCACATGAAGTCGGGGCCGCACACGCGCCGCTGATCCTCGAAACCGAGACGGCGCAGGAGCCACGCCACCGGCGCGCCGTCCGGAAGGGCGAGGTCGGCGCCGTCGACGACCCGCCGGAACGACGGATCGCGCCACGCGGTCACGACCGCGTGGACGTTGCAGGCGCACACGTAGCGCGACTCGCGCGCCTCCGCCCAGGACGCGACGCGCACGAGCGCCTCGTCGGCCGTCACCGCGTCCACCCGGCACGCGAGCACGGCGCCGCGGCGCCGCCGGGTCATCGGTGCGTCGTCAACTTTCATGCGATGCCATTCCTGCCGGGGCGATCCGGCGCGCCGGCTGCAGGGAGGTGGACGCGGATGCCTGCATCAGGGTGCGGGTCGCGCGATGGGTCACGTAGGGCAGGGCGAGCGCGAGACCGAGGAGCTGCATGCTGCGGATCTCCGTGAGCGGCGTACTGATCGCGAGGGTCGGGAGGAGGAAGGCGAGCCCCGCGACGCCCGCGAAGTAGACCGATCGATACGCTTCCGGAATCTCCGCGCGCTTGCGCCAGGTGAACGCGACGCAGGCGAGCAGCATCGCGACGAACAGCGCCAGCCCGACCAGCCCGCCCTTGAGCGCGACGTGGCCGAAGCCGCTGTGCACGAACTGGTAGGCGTGCTCCCCGACCTGCCACGGAATGCCGTAGCCGTCGTAGCGGCCCGCCGGCCCCACGCCGAAGACCGGGTGCCTGAGGATCGTCTCGACCACGTACGCGAGCTCGCGCGGGCGGGCGCCCTGCATCACGCCGGCGGAGCTCTTGAAGTCCGGGAACAGCATCTCGAGGAAGGTCGCGCCCGGAGCGACGACCGACTCGAACCGCTGGTAGGCGACCGCGGCCACCGCGACCACCGCGACGCCCAGGGCCGCGAGGGTGCCGCCGATCGCCGCGCGCCGGTGCTCCCGCGGCGCCACGAAGAAGTACACTGCTATCGCGAGCAGCAGCCCCGCCCAGACCTGGCGGCGCGACGAGAGCACCGCGGTCGCGAACCCGATCGCGAGGAGCGCGAGGTACTGGACGCGCACGCGGCGCCCGGCGAACGTGTCCGGCTGCAGCAGCCGCATCGCCGCGATGAACGCGCCGAGCAGCGCGAGCAGGCTGTCGTTGACGTCGAAGAAGGTGACGTCGATCGCGATCTCCTCGAGGTTCGCGTAGGGGTTGACCGGGTCCCCGCCGAAGAAGGCGAAGCGCGCGAGGCCGTACAGCCCGCGCGCCGCGATGCAGATCAGGAGGAACTGGACGAGCCGGTCGAGCTGCGCCGGAGTCCTGACGACCGACACCAGCACGAAGAAGAACAGGCTCATGTTGACGACGCCGATCAGCCCGATCATCGACACCGCGTCCTCCATCAGCACGTCGGTGAGCGCGGCGACCACGAGCTGGCCGGCGAACAGGGCGGCGAAGAGCCAGAAGTAGCGCGCGATGTTCAGCGGCGCGGCCTGCGCGCGGTCGAGCCGGCCGCAGACCAGCGCGACGAGCGCCATGCCCCACAGGTACCAGGTCACGAGCGGGAAGACGAGCTGCCCGCCGCCGCGCGCGTAGATGTCCGCGGTGCCCGGCTCCGCCGCGCCCCAGCCGCCGTGGGGGAAGAAGACGAGCACCGCGAGATAGGGGTAGATGACGAGCCACGGGCGGGAGACGGCGAGGGCGAACGCCGCGATCGCCACGACGGTCGCGAGCACCGCTCCCCCCAGCCCGAACGCGACCCCCACCGCTGCTCCTGCCGTGTCCGGACCGGGAAATCAGGCCCGGTTCATCACCGCGCCGACGACGCTGACGTCGGCCGCTTCCAGGCTGCGCGAGAACGACGCGAGCGCCTGGGCGCGCGAGCGGTCCTGGCGCACCACCATGAGCGCGCCGCGGGTGCTGCCGGAAATCGTGCGCGCGTCGGCGCTCAGCGTGCCTGCCGGCGTGTCGACCACGATCGCGCCGAACTCCCGCTCGAGCGCCCCGATCGCGGCGCGAAACTCCGCGCGCGCCAGGAGCTCCTGCGGGTTGGGCGGCAGGATGCCGGCCGGGAGGATGTAGAGGTCGTCGAACGGGCTGATCTGCTGCACCGCGCGCGAGTCGCCGCGCCCGGACAGCACCGCCGACAGGCCGGAAGTGTTGTCGAGCGCGAAGATCGCGTGCTGGCGCGGGTTGCGCAGGTCCGCGTCGACGAGCAGCGTCCGCTTGCCGAGCTGCGACAGCGTGATCGCCAGGTTCGCGGCGAGATAGCTGCGGCCCTCCCCGCGGTCGGGGCTCACGACGGCGAGCGCCCGGCCGCCCTGCGCGTGCTCGAACCAGCGCGTGAGCAGCTCGCTGCGCAGCCCCCGCAGCGCCTCGCCCTCCGCCCCGAACGGCGCATAGGCCGCGACGACCTCGCGGCTGACCGGGCTCGACCCGTCCACGAGGTAGGGGTAGTCGAACTGGCGCGCGAGCGCGCCCTGCAGGTCGGCTTCGGAGACCAGGCTCAGCCGGACCGCGATCGCGCCGAACAGGCCGCCGCCCTCGGTCTGGACCCCGAGAATGCGCGTGACGTCCATCGGCTGCAGCTTGCCGAGCGCGACCAGGATCTCCCCGAGACGCCGGCCGGCGAGCGTGACGGCGCGCGATCCCGCCGACGGCACGAGCGCCTTGACGCTCGAGCGCCCGGTCGATCGGCTGCGCGACCGGGCGGCCGGCTCGGCCTCGCGCGGCGCGCTGGCGCGCTGCCAGGCGAGCGCCGACTCGACGTCCTCGAACGCGAGCATCCCGAGCTCGATCGCGGCCTCGCCGAACCTGAGCCCGCGCGCGGCCTGGTGATCGAGCGCGCGGTCGACCTGCTCGGCCGCGAGCTTGCCCGCATCGACGAGAATCTCGCCGATGCGCGGACGCTGCGAGGCGGTGGCGCGCTTCTTTCGCGATCGACCGGCTCGCACGCCGGTCGGCTCGCTGCGGTGATTGGTCATGTCTTTCCGTCTAGTGCGGGGACGACGGGCCGGGCAGGAGCGGCGGGTGTGCGCCGGCGGGCCCATCGCGCGCGGAGGAGTCCGCGACGACGCCGAGCAGCGGAAAGCGGACCACCGACGCGAGGTCGTCCGCGTCGCGGATGCGCCGGTCCCAGCTCTCGCGCAGGAACGCCGCGGCGACGCCGAGCAGGCCGCCGAAGAAGATCCCGAGCGCGAGATTGACCGTCAGCCGCGGGCTGGTGTGGCGCAGGGGCTCCGAGGCCATCGACAGGATGCTCAGATTCGTCAGGTTCGCGAGGCTCTCGATGCTGGTCTGGGTGCGGCGCTGGGCGACGGCCTCGTAGGCCTTCTCCGCGCTCTCGACTTCGCGCTGCAGCAGGGCGACCTCGTCGCGCTGCTGGCGCAGCGCGAGCACGCGCCTGCGCTGCGCCTCGACCGCCGCGCGCAGCTCGGCCTCGCGCTGGCGGTTGGCGCGCGCCGCCGTGCCGACGCTGCTCGTCACCTGCGCGAGCTCCGCGCTCAGGCGCGCGCGCAGCTCCTTCACCTCGTTCTCGGCGCGCTGGTACTGGGGATGGTTCGGCCCGAGCTGCGCCGAGAGCTCCTTCAGCTTCGCCTCCTGCTTGCCGAGATCGGCCTTCAGCGCCTGGATGAGCGGGTTCGCGACCGCCTCCGGCAGCGCGCCCGCGCCCGACTGCGCTTCGCGCTGCCGCGCCGCGGCGTCGGCCGCGAGCGCCTGGGCGATCGTCAGCTGGCTCGACAGCTCGGTGAGGCGCGTGTTCTCGACGTCCACCTTCTCGTCGGTCACGGTGATGCCCGACTTGCGCTGGAAAGCCGACAGGCGCGCCTGCGCTTCCTCCAGCTGCGCGCGCAGCTTGCGCGCGCGCTCGTCGAAGAACTCCGCCGATTCCCGCGCCGGCCGCGCCTTCAGCTCGACGTCGGTCCGGACCGACGCCTGCGCGAAGGCGTTGGCGAAACGCGCCGCCTCCTTGCGGTCGCGCGCGGTATAGGTGACGTTCACCAGTTGGCTGTCGCGCGAGGGCTTCACTTCCAGGTTCTTGCGTACCTGGTCGGCGAGCCAGATCTCGAACGATCCTTCGCCGCCGCTCACCTTCTCCCAGCGCTCGCGCGCGCGCTCGTCGGCGGCGAGCCCGAGCGCCTTGATCACCGCCAGCGCCGTGCGCTCGCTCTGGATGATCTGGATCTGCGTGGCGAGGTAGCTCTGCAGCACCGGCGGCGGCAGCGACGCGCCCAGCACCGCGCCGCCCATCGGGTCGGCGGCCTTCACGTCGACCAGGAGCGTGGCGGTCGCGGTGTAGGACCGCGGCCAGAGGAAGCTCACGAGCGCAGTCAGCGCGATGATCGTGCCCGCGACCGCGAGCGCGAGCCGATGGCGCGCGCGCAGGATCGAGGCGAGTTGCCTGAGAGTGAGCATGAACGAGCCCGCGACCGGCTAGAAGATGCTCTGGCGCACGTAGATGACGTCGTCGGCCTGGATCGCCTCGTCCATGGTCGGCTCGCGCACCTGCACCCGGCCGCTCGCGTCGCGCCGGTGCAGGCGCAATCCGCGCTCGGTGCCGCGCTGCGTCAGGCCGCCGCCCTGCGCGAGCGCCTGCATCACGCTCATGCCGCGATCCAGCCGGTAGGCGCCCGGGCGCTGCACCTCGCCGTAGATGAAGAACTGCGGCGCGCGGTCCACGTAGAGCACGTCGCCGCCGGCGACCGCGAGGTCGTCAGCGCCCTTGCTCGCCTGGAACAGCGCCGGCACGTCGATCTGCGCCCGGTACGGTTTGCCGTCGCGCGTGCCCACCAGCACGATCGTGTCCGACCCGGTGGCCGTGATGCCGCCGGCGAGGGCGAGCATGTCCGAGACGCGCGTGTTGGTCACCTCGATCGGGTAGCGTCCGGGGCGGTTCACCTGCCCCAGCACCGCGACCTGG
>JAGVSZ010000231.1:0-1628 GCA_019137045.1 Betaproteobacteria bacterium | reverse complement strand
ACCTGGTTGCCGCGCACCGTGAGCACGAGGACGTTGACCTGGGGTTCGTTGAGGAACTTGCCCTCGCGCAGGCGCGCGGCGATTACGCCCGCAGCCTCGGTCGCGGTCAGCCCGCCGAGCTTCACCGCGCCGATGAGCGGGTACACGATCCCGCCTGCTTCCGACACCCTGGTCTCGAGCGTGAGGTCCGGGTTCTGGAACACGCTGATCTTGATGAGATCGCCCGGTCCGAGCACCGACTCGGACTTGTTCTGCGCCGCGGCCGGTCCGGGCGGCGCGCCGAGCAGCAGCGCGACCGCGAGCAGCGCCAGCGCCTGGAATGGAAAAACCCGATTGATCGTCATCCTTGCTCCGTCCTGATCCGAAGTGTGGCCGCTACAGGTTGAAGGCGAACTGCACCGTAGCGAAGTAGAGGTTGTCGCGGAAATCCGCCAGCGGGAAATTCGAGTCGCGTTGCGACCACTGGTAGCCGACCCGCAGGAGCCAGTTGCGCGTCGGCGTCCACCTGAGCACCACGCGCGCGAAATCGAGGTTGTCCTCGCGCTCGGGCAGGGTGGTGACGCCCTCGTTCGGGTAGGAGCGCCACCAGTGCTCGTAGCTCGCCTCCAGGCGCAGCGCCGCGGAGATGTCCCAGACCGGCGTGATGCCCGCGACCGTGGTCACGTAGTAGCGGCCCGCGAGATCCTCCCACAGGCCGATCTCGCGCCGCAGGTCGAACCGGATCGCGGTCTTCCCGGTCACGCCCCAGTTGAACACGACGTTTCCGGTCGGACCGCTGAAGTCGCGCCCCGACGCGTCCGAGTACTGCCGATCGGTGTACGCGACCCGACCGTAGAGCGAGCTGCGGTCGGTGAAATTCCACAGCATGTCCACGCCGACGTCGTACTGGCTGTACTCGGTGCCGAACGGGTCGCCGACGATGCGGTTGGGATACTCCCCGCTGCTGTAGGTGAAGACGCCGCGAATGTTGTTGTCCCCGGCGGCCTGGTACTTCACGCCCAGTTCGCCCGCGTACACGCGCACGTCGCCGGGTTGCGCCGGCTCGTAGCTGCTGGTCGCGTCGGTCCAGGAGGCGCCGACGTACGGCCGCCAGCTCGGGTGGAGCCAGTACTCCGCCGTGACGCGCGCCATGTCGTAGGTGCGCAGGTTCCGGACCACCGGAGTGAAATCGATGAACGGGGCGATCGTCTTGACGTGCTCGTAGTACGCGAGCCCGCTCCAGCGCTCGCCCGCCTGCCAGCGCCACGCGAACGAGCCGTTGAGGGCGTTGTAGTCGAGATACGAGTACTCGGAGAACTTGAACGCGTTGCCCACCAGGTTGAGCTCGAACTCCTGGCGCCCGACCGGAACTTTCGCGTTCGCCGAGAAGTACCCGCGATAGATCGCCGAGCCGCGGGACCGGTCGCCCGCGCCGACCTGGCTGGGCGAGACGTTCGAGGGGAGGCGCATGATGTTGTCGTCGTAGGCCGGATCCACGCCCACCGCGAGCTCGTATTCCTGCGCCCACGCGGGGGCGGCGGCGGCCGCGAGGACGAGCGCCGCCAGCGCGCCCCGCGACGGGCCGGCGCGGCCGCGCCGCAGCGCCACGCCTGCCATGACCGCCACCAGAGAATCGAGCACGCTTCCTC
>JAGVSZ010000040.1 GCA_019137045.1 Betaproteobacteria bacterium | reverse complement strand
ACGGGTTCCTGTCGTCGATCCTGCCTTACACGAATGCCGAGTGGGAGAAGCTCTCGATCTTCCTGACCTTCCTCGTGCCCAAGCTGCCGGCGCCGGTGGAGGAAGACCTGTCCAAGGGCATCCTCGAGGCGATCGACATGGACAGCTACCGCGTGGAGAAGCAGTCGGTGGCGAAAATCCAGCTTCCCGACGCGGATGCGCAGATCGGGCCGGTGCCCACGACCGGCGGCGGCCGCAAGCCGGAACCCGAGCTGGACCGGCTCTCGAACATCCTCAAGGCGTTCAACGACCAGTTCGGCAACATACCCTGGTCCGACACGGACCGCGTGCACAAGCTGATCACCGAGGACATCCCGAATCGGGTGGCGGCCGACAAGGCTTACCAGAACGCGCGCCGAAACTCGGACAAGCAGAACGCCCGCATCGAGCACGACAAGGCGCTGGCGCGGGTGATGACTGCGGTGCTGAAGGACGACACGGAGTTGTTCAAGCAGTTCATGGACAACGAGTCGTTCCGTCGGTGGCTGACGGACACGGTGTTCGGGATCACCTATTCCGAGGCCGCGGCGGAGTAGACAGCCGTCTCGATGAGCGCCGATCGGCGCGTTCACTTCCCGATGCAAAACCTCCCGAAGATGACCCCCAGCAGGTCATCCGAAGTGAACTCCCCGGTGATCGCCGCGAGCGCCTGCTGCGCCCCGCGCAGCTCCTCGGCATAGAGTTCGAGCGGCGGCGCGCTCGCCCGCAGGTGTTGTGCGGCCACGGCGAGATGCGCGGCCGCCGCGCGCAGCGCCTCGACGTGGCGCGCGCGGGCGATGAAGGCGTCCTCGTCCGCGCCCGCGACGCCCGCGACGGCGAGCACCTCGCGCTCGAGGAGGTCGATGCCCGTGGAGGCCGTCGCCCGCCTCGCGCGCATCGACGAGCACGAGCGCGAGGTCGGCGCGCGCGACCGCACTCCAGGTGCGCTCGATGCCCAATCGCTCGACCGTGTCGCCGGATTCGCGCAGCCCCGCGGTGTCGACGACGGTGATTGGTATGCCGCCGATCTCGATCGCGCGCTCGACGGTGTCGCGCGTCGTGCCGGGGATCTCGGTGACGATCGCGACGTCCGCGCGCGCGAGCGCGTTCAGGAGGCTCGACTTGCCGACGTTGGGGCGGCCGACCAGCACGACGACGAGCCCCTGCGCGAGGCGCGCGCCGGTCGCCGCGCGCGCAATCAGCGCGTCGAGGTCCGCGCGCACCCGCCCGACCTTGCGCTCGGCGTCGGAGGCGCGCACGAACTCGATGTCCTCGTCGGGGAAGTCGAGCGTCGCCTCGGTGAATGCGCGCAGGTTCGTCACCGCCTCGACGATCGCGTGCACCTCGCGCGAGAACGCGCCCTCGAGGCTGCGCGCGGCCGCGCGCGCCGCGGTCGCGCTCGCGGCGTCGATCAGGTCGGCGACGGCCTCGGCCTGCGCGAGGTCGAGCTTGCCGTTGAGAAACGCGCGCTTCGTGAACTCGCCCGGCTCGGCGAGCCGCGCGCCGAGTTCGACGCAGCGGGCGAGCAGGAGCCGCAGCGCGGCGGGGCTGCCGTGGCCGTGGAACTCCGCCACGGTCTCGCCGGTGTAGGACGCCGGGGCCGGGAACAGGATCGCGAGCCCCTGGTCGATCGGATGGCCGCGGGCGTCGCGGAAGGTGGCGAGCGTCGCGTGGCGTCGCGCGAGGTCGAGGCCGGTCGTCCCGCGGACCACGGCGCCGACCCTACCCGCGGACCCCGAGACGCGCACGACGCCAATCCCGCCGCGCCCCGGGGGCGTCGCGATCGCGGTGATCGTGTCGGTCGGGGCGCTCCGCATGCGCGCGACTCTACCCGAGGGCGCCGCAGCCGGATTTCCGAGGGGCCCTGCCCCGCTCGCGGCACGGGCTTTGCACTGCGATGGTGCCCCTGCGCCGTGCGATACCGCTGGGGGCGAAAAAGAGCAGATCCGTGTCCCGAGCATCCCCCTGCCGGCTCCCGAAGCAGGGAGTCCCTGCCGCGCTGCGCGCATGCGTGACGCTTGTCGTCGCCTGTGTCCTGGCGGGTCTCCTGTCGTTCCCCGCCGCCGCGACGGTCCTGGGCGATGCCCGCGCGATCGAACCGGAGATGCCCGGCTTTCCGGAGAAGGCGCAGGCGGCGCTCCTCGCCCTGCTGCCAGAGGCCGACGCCGCCCCGATCGCTGAGCGGTCGGTCGTCTACGCGCTCGCCGGCCAGGCGAGCGTGCTCGCCCGGCAGATCCCCAAGGCCCACGACCTCGCCAACCGCATCGAGGCCGCCGCACCGCAGGACCCGTCGTCCCGCGCAGCCGCCGCCCTGATCCGCAGCTCGATCGAACTTGCGACCGGCGAGGCCTCGAAGGCCGCCGCGCTCGCCCAGGCCTCCCACGCGCAGGCGGCCTTGGCCGGCAACGCGGACCTGCGCTACGGAGCCGCGCTGACCTATGGCACCGCCGCACGCACGCGCGGGCAGTCCGACCAGGCGCTCGCGAGCCTGCAGGAGGCGCTCGCGCTCGCCGAGGCTTCAGGCAGCCAGTACCGTCGCTCGATGGCGCTCTACCAGATCTCGGTGCTCCAGACCGCCCTCCGCAACGCGCAGGACGCCCTCGAAGCGAGCCTCGCCGCCTACCGCGCGGGCGAGCAGGCGAAGAACGGTTTCGCGATGGCGAACGCGCGCATGGCCGAGTCCGCCGCGGTTGAACTCCTCGATCGCCCGTCGCGCGAGCTGTCGTCGATGCAGGAGGCGCTCGCCATCGCGCACGCCATCGGCTCGCGCACCGCGGAGAGCCGCGCGATCGTGAACCTCGCGGACATCCGCCTGCGGCGCAAGCAGTACGCCGAGGCGATGCGCCTCTCGCGCGACGCGCTGCGGCTCGCCCAGGAAACCGGCAACGACTACCTGAAGGCCACCAGCAAGGCGAATCTGGGCTTCGCGCTGCTCGGCGCCGGACGCCTCGCCGAAGGCAAGCGCTACGCCGACGAGGCGCTGCAGGAATACGAGCGCACCGGCCAGACCGCGGAGATCGCGGAACTCGCCGGCGAATACGGGCGCAGCCTCGAAGCGGTCGGCGACTACAAGGGCGCGCTCGGGCTCTACCACCGCGAACGCAAGCTCATGGGCGAGATCGCCTTCGAGGCGCGCCAGCGCATCCTGCTGGAGATGCAGGAGAAGTACGAGTCCGAGAAGCACCAGCGCGAGATCGCGCTGCTCGCCCGCGAGAACGCGCTGCAGACCGCGGAGATCGCGAACCAGGCGCTGCGGCAGCGCATCTGGTGGCTGCTCGCCGCGATCTTCGCGCTGTCGTTCTCGGTGGTGATGGTGCTCTACCGCAAGCTGCGCGTGTCGACCGCGAAGCTCGCGCGCAAGAACCTCGAGCTCTCGATCCAGAGCAGCCGCGATCCGCTGACCGGCCTGTACAACCGCCGCCATTTCCAGAACCTGATCGCGGCCGAGGCGACGGCGACTGCTTCCGGGCGCCGCGCCGACGATCCCGCCGCGCGCGCGCTGCTCCTGATCGACCTCGACCACTTCAAGGAGACCAACGACCGCCACGGCCACGCGCTCGGCGATGCCGCGCTGGTCGCGGTCGCCGGCCGGCTGCGCGAGTCGCTGCGCGAGAGCGACACGATCGTGCGCTGGGGCGGCGAGGAGTTCCTCGTCGTCGCGCGCACCACGCCCGATCGGCTCGACGACATCGCGGCGCGGATCCTGCGCGCGGTCGCCGGGGAGCCGATCGTGGTCGGCGATCGGGCGATCCGCACGTCGGTGTCGATCGGCTACGTGCCGCTGCCGCTGCCGCCGACGACCGCGGCGCTCTCGTGGGACCGGGCGATTGGACTGGTCGACATGGCGCTCTATCTCGCGAAGATGAACGGGCGCAACCGCGCCTACGGCATCCAGCGCCTCGCCGACGCGGATCCCGAGACCCTCGCCGCGACCGAGCGCGACCTCGAGCACGCGTGGAAGAGCGGCCGCGTCGAGGTGAGCGTGCTCTTCGGGCCGCCGCCGCTGGCCGACGCGGTCGCCGGCGCGGCCTCGCGCGCCGCGGCGAACGACACCCGCGTCGCGTAGCCTCAACCCCTGTGGGTCGGGCTTCAGCCCGACGGGCTGCGGCGGTTTGCGGTGGGTCGGGCTTCAGCCCGACGGGCTGCGGCGGTTTGCGGTGGGTCGGGCTTCAGCCCGACGGGGTCTGTGCCGATGCAGCCGAAATGCGTCGGCCTGAAGGCCGACCCACAACCCGTCCGCCGCGGCCCGGGCTTCAGCCCGACAGGATGCCGCACTGCGCCTGTGGGTCGGGCTTCAGCCCGACGGTTTGGGCTTCAGCCCGACCTGCCGCCCCGCCCCGCTCAGCGCCGCTTCGCCGCGGCGAGCGCCTGTTCCTTCTCCAGCATCCGGTTGACCTGCCACTGCTGGCCGATCTGCAGGATGTTGTTGACGAGCCAGTAGAGCACGAGGCCCGACGGGAAGAAGATGAACAGCACCGAGAACGCGATCGGCATGATCTGGAACACCTTCGCCTGCACCGGATCGGTGATCGGCGTCGGCGAGAGCTTCACCTGCAGCCAGGCGGAGATCGCGTAGAGCACCGGCAGGATGTAGAACGGATCCGGCGCCGAGAGGTCGTGGATCCAGCCGATCCACGGCGCGTGGCGCAG
>JAGVSZ010000444.1 GCA_019137045.1 Betaproteobacteria bacterium | reverse complement strand
CGGGCGCGGCCGCGGGCGCGGCGGACGCGCGCGTCGCGGCGATGCTCGCGGCGGTCGGCCTCGCGGACCGCGCCGGGAGCCGGCCGCGCGAGCTCTCCGGCGGCGAGCTGCAGCGCGTGGCGATCGCGCGCGCGCTCGTGCACGGCCCGCAGCTCGTGCTCGCCGACGAGCCCACCGGCAACCTCGACCCGGACAGCGCGCAGCAGGTGCTCGAGCTGCTGCGCCGCGAGGTGAAGCGGGGCGACGCGGCGGGCATCCTCGTCACCCACTCGCGCGCCGCGGCGCGCACCGCCGACCGCGCGCTGCTCCTCACCGCGACCGGCCTGCGCCCAGCGGGTGCGGCGTGAGGCGCGGCGCCATCGCCCTGGCGCTCTTCGCGGGGCCGCTCTGGGAGAGCAAGGGCCGGTTCGTCCTCTCGCTCGCGGCGATCGCGCTCGGCGTCGCGCTCGGATACGCGGTGCAGCTCGTGAACCAGTCGGCGATCAACGAGTTCACGCAGGCGGTCCAGGCGCTCTCGGGCAGCGCGGACCTGCAGGTCGTCGGGCCGCGCGCGGGCTTCGACGAGCGCGAGTATCCGCGCCTCGCGCGCCTGCCCGAAGTGGCGGTCGCCAGCCCGGTGGTCGAGGTCGATGCGCGCCTCGCCGGACGACGCGAGAGCCTGCGGGTGCTCGGGCTCGACGTCTTCCGCGCCGCGCTGGTGCAGCCCGCGCTGGTCGCGACCGACGCGGCCGACGCGCTCGACACGCTGCGCCCCGACGCGATCTTCCTCAGCCCGGCGGCGGCCGAATGGCTGCGCGCGGGCGCGGGCGACGAGCTCCGGTTCCAGTCGGGCCTCGGCGAGGCCGCGTTCCGCGTCGCCGGCATCCTCCGCGGCGCGCCGGGGCGGGTGGCGTTCGCCGACATCGCCGGGGTCCAGGCGGCCTTCGATCGTCTCGGGCGCCTCAGCCGGGTCGAGCTGCGCGTGCTCCCCGGCGCCGACGTCGCGGCGCTGCGCGCGCGGCTCGCCGCCGGGTTGCCGGCCGGCGTGCGGGTCGAGCGCCCGGACGCGGCGGTGGAGCGCGGCGCGAGCCTCTCGCGCTCCTATCGCGTCAACCTCAACGTGCTCGCGCTCGTCGCGCTCTTCACCGGCGGGCTCCTCGTCTTCTCGACGCAGGCGCTCGCGATCGTCCGCCGCCGCGCGCACCTCGCGCTCCTGCGCACGCTCGGCGTCACCCGGCGGGCGCTGGTGGCCGGCCTCCTCGGCGAGGCGCTCGCCGTCGGCGCGCTCGGCGCGGGGCTCGGGCTCCTCGTCGGGTATGCGCTGGCGCAGGCGATCGTGCGCGTGGCCGGCGTGGATCTCGGCGCGGGGCTCTTTCGCGGCGTCGAGCCGGCGCTCGGCTTCGACGGCGTGGGCGCCGGCGTGTTCTTCGTGCTCGGGGTCGCCGTCGCGCTCGCCGGCAGCCTGGTCCCCGCGCTCGAAGCGGGCCGGGCCGCGCCCGCCGCAGCGCTCAAGGCCGGGGACGAGCAGCGTCCCTTCGAGCGCCTCACGCCGGTGTGGCCCGGGCTCGCGGTGATCGCCGCCGGCGCCGCGGGCAGCGCGCTGCCGCCGGTCGCCGGGCTGCCCGTGTTCGGCTACGTCGCGATCGGGCTCATCCTGATCGGCGCGATCATGCTCATGCCGCGGGCCGCGGTCGCGTTCTTCGGGCTGGTGCGCACCCCGCCCGCGCCCGCGCTGCGGCTCGCCGTCGCGCAGCTGCGCGGCGCGCCGGGCCAGTCGATGCTCAGCCTCGCGACCATCGTCGCGGCGGTGAGCCTCCTCGTCTCGATGACGATCATGGTGGCGTCGTTCCGCGCCTCCCTCGGCACGTGGCTCGACCAGGTGCTGCCGGCGGACCTCTACTTCCGCACCACCGGGGCGGGGGACTCCGGCTTCCTGCGGCCGGCGGACCAGGCGGCCATCGCGCGCGTGCCCGGCGTGCGCCGGGTCGAGTTCATCCGCGCGCAGAACCTGCTGCTCGCCGGCGACCGGCCGCCGGTCACGCTCCTCGCGCGCGCCGTCGATCCGGCCGACCCGGCGCGCGCGCTGCCGATCGTCGGGCGCGTGATCGTCCCGGCGGCCGGCGCGCCGCCGCCGGTGTGGGTCAGCGAGCCGGTGGCCGACGTCTACGGCTTCGTGCCCGGGCGCGTCGTGGAGCTGCCGCTCGGCGGGCGCGCCGAGCGCTTCACCGTCGCCGGCGTCTGGCGCGACTACGCGCGGACGCAGGGCACGGTGGTGATCGAGCGCGACCGCTATGTCGCGCTCACCGGCGACCGCGACGCGAACGACGGCGCGGTGTGGCTCGCCGGCGGCGCGGACGCGGGCGCGGTCAGGGACGCGCTGCGCAGCGGCGTGTCCGGCGGCGAGCACCTCGACATCGCCGCCCCGGGCGAGATCCGCGCGCGCTCGCTGCGGGCGTTCGACCGCACCTTCGCGGTGACCTACGCGCTCGAGCTCGCCGCGCTGGTGATCGGGCTCACCGGGCTGTCGGCGAGCTTCGGGGCGCTGGTGCTCGCGCGCCGGCGCGAGTTCGGCATGCTGCGCCACGTCGGCATGACGCGCCGCCAGATCGGCGCGATGCTCGCCGCCGAGGGCATGCTCGTCGGCGCGCTCGGGCTCGCGGTCGGGCTCGCCGCCGGGTTCGTGATCAGCCTCGTGCTGATCCACGTGGTCAACCGCCAGTCGTTCCACTGGACGATGGAGCTCGCGGTGCCGTGGCTGCCGCTCGCCGCGTTCTGCGCGACGCTGCTCGCGGCGGCCGCGCTCACCGCGCTCTTCAGCGCGCGCGCGGCGATGGCCGACGCGGCGGCGCGCGCGGTGAAGGACGACTGGTGAGGCGGCGCGCCTTCCTGGCCGCGCCGCTCGCGCTCCTCGCGCCGCGCGCGCAGGCGGCGGACGACGGTTTTCCGCCGGTGGTGCCCGGCCGCGCCTTCGAGTTCCCGCGCGACCACGGCGCGCACCCCGCGTTCCGCACCGAGTGGTGGTACGTCACCGGCTGGCTCGAGGGCGAGGGCGCGCCGCCGCGCGGCTTCCAGGTCACGTTCTTCCGCAGCCGGCCGCGCATCGCCGAGGCGAACCCGAGCGCCTTCGCCCCGCGCCAGCTCCTGTTCGCGCACGCCGCGCTCGCGGACCCGCGCGCGGGGCGGCTCGCGCACGACCAGCGCGCGGCGCGCGCCGGCTTCGGCCTCGCCGAGGCGCAGTCGGAGGACGCGGACATCCGGGTCGAGGACTGGTCGCTGCGGCGCGGCCCGGGCGGCTACGCCGCGCGCATTCCGGCGCGCGACTTCGCGTTCGACCTCGCGTTCGCGCCGACGCAGCCCGTCCTCCTCCAGGGCGAGGGCGGCTATTCGCGCAAGGGGCCGCTCGCGGCGCAGGCGAGCTACTACTACAGCCAGCCGCAGCTCGCCGTGTCGGGCACGGTCGCGCGCGGCGCGGACGGCGCGCGCGTGACGGGGCGCGCGTGGCTCGACCACGAGTGGTCGAGCGAGGTGATGGCGCCGGAGGCGGTCGGCTGGGACTGGGTCGGGCTCAACCTCGCCGACGGCGGCGCGCTCATGGCGTTTCGCATGCGCGGGCGCGAGGGGGCGTCGTTCTGGGCCGGCGGCGCGCTGCGTGCAGCCGACGGCGGGGTGCGGACGTTCGCTCCGGGCGAGATCCGGTTCGAGCCCCTGCGGCACTGGCGCTCGCCGCGCACCGAGGTCGAGTACCCGGTCGCGATGCGCGTGCGCGCGGGCGACCTCGCCGTCGAGGTCGAGCCGCTCTTCGACGACCAGGAGCTCGACTCGCGCGCGAGCACCGGCACGATCTACTGGGAGGGCGCGGTGCGGGCGCGTGCGGACGGCCGCCCCGCCGGCGCGGGCTACCTGGAGCTGACCGGCTACTGGCGGCCGCTGAAGCTGTGAGCGCGCGCGGTTAGACTCTGCGCGCCCGGAAGGAGCCGAGCTTGCATCGCCACGAGCATTCCCACGTCGAAGTCTGCGGCCGACGCCTCGAGGTGCGCACCATCGCGGGCGGCCCGGGCCGCCCGGTGCTCGTGTTCCTGCACGAAGGCCTCGGCTCGGTGGCGATGTGGCGCGGGTTCCCGGCGCGCGTCGCGGAAGTCACCGGCTGCCCGGCGCTCGTCTATTCGCGCTACGGCTACGGCGCGTCGGACGTCCTCGAGGCGCCGCTCGCGGTCGACTACATGCACCGCGAAGCGCAGGAGGTGCTGCCCGCGCTGCTCGCGCAGCTCGGGATCGAGCGGCCCATCCTGGTCGGGCATTCGGACGGGGCGTCGATCGCGCTGATCTACGCGGGCACGCGCCCGGACGCCGTGCGCGGGCTGGTCGCGCTCGCGCCGCACGTGTTCGTGGAGGACGTTTCGGTGCAGAGCATCCGCGAGGCGAAGGTCGCGTTCGAGACGACCGAGATGGCGCGGAAGCTCGCGCGCTACCACGTCGACGCGCGGCGGACCTTCTACGGCTGGAACGACATCTGGCTGCACCCGGACTTCCGGCGCTGGAACATCGAGGAATACCTGCCGCGCATCCGCTGCCCGGTGCTCGCGCTGCAGGGCATGGACGACACCTACGGCACCATGGCGCAGATCGACGCGATCGCCGCGCAGGTCGCGGGACCGTGCGAGCTCGTGCGGTTGGAGGCGTGCGGGCACAGCGCGCACCGCGACCAGCACGACGCCACGCTGGAGACGGTCGCGCGCTTCGTGGCGCGCGTCGCGGGGTAGCGCGCGCGGCGCGCGCACTGTCGCGCGCTACAGCGCGAGCGCGGTGCGCGTGCCCTCGTCGATCGCGCGGAAGGCGTCCAGCTCCGCGGCGACGTGGGCACCGCCGATCAGGTGCGCGCGCACGCCGCGCGCCGCGAGCTCGTCGTGCAGCGTCCGCACCGACTCCTGGCCCGCGCAGAGCACGACGTGGTCGACTTCCAGCACCCGGTCGGCGCCGTCGTGGACGACGTGCAGGCCGCGGTCGTCGATGCGGCGGTACTCGACGCCCACGAGGACCTTCACCCCGCGACGGGCGAGCTCGGCGCGGATCGCCCAGCCGGTGGTCGCGCCGAGCGTCTTGCCGGCCGCAGTGGGCTTGCGCTGCAGCAGCCAGATCTCGCGCGGCACCGCCTCGGGGACGGGCGGCGCCAGGCCGCCGGGGCTGGCGCCGCTGCGATCGACCCCCCAGGCGTCGAGGAAGTGGTCGCCGTCCGGGGCGCTGAGGAAGACGGCGACGTCGAAGCCTATGCCTCCCGCGCCGACGATCGCGACGCGGCGGCCGGTGCGCTTCGCCCCGCTCAGCACCTCGTCGTACCGGAGCGCCTTCGGATGGTCGACGCCTTCGAGCGCGGGAATGCGCGGCGTGACGCCGGTCGCCACGACGATCTCGTCGAAGGCGCCGGAAGCGAGCTCGGCCGCCGACGGCCGCGTCCCGAGCCTCAGCGTCACGCCCAGGCGCTCGATGCGGCGCGCGAAGTAGCGCGTCGTCTCCGCGAACTCCTTGCCGGGAATCGCGGCCGCGAGGTTCATCTGCCCGCCGATCGTTCGAGCGGCCTCGTAGAGCGTCACCGCGTGCCCGCGCTCGGCCGCGGTCACCGCGCAGGCGAGCCCGGCCGCGCCGGCGCCGACGACCGCGACGCGCTTGGCGCGCGGCGCGGGGCCGGTGGGGAAGTCGAGCTCGCGCCCGGCGCGCGGGTTGACGAGGCAGGTGGCAGCCTGGTTGGCGAAGATGAGGTCGAGGCACGCCTGGTTGCAGGCGATGCAGGTGTTGATCTCCTCGCCACGGCCGTCGCGCGCCTTGGCCGCGAACGCCTCGTCGGCGAGCATCGGGCGCGCGAGCGACACCGCGTCGGCGACACCTTCGGCGAGGAGCTTCTCCGCCACCTCCGGCGTATTGATCCGGTTCGTGGCCATGACCGGCACTGCAACCGCTTCGCGCAGGCGTTTCACCGCGAACGCGAAGCCGGCACGAGGCACCATGTAGGCGATCGTCGGCACGCGCGCCTCGTGCCAGCCGATGCCGGTGTCGAACAGGTCCACGCCGGCATCGGCCACCGCGCGGGCCTGCGCGATCGTCTCGTCGGCCGACAGGCCGTGCTCGACGAGGTCGAGCGCCGAGATGCGGTAGACGATCAGGAAGTCCCGGCCGACACGCGCGCGCGTGCGGCGCACGATCTCGACCGGGAAGCGCAGGCGGTTCTCGAGCGGGCCGCCCCAGCGGTCGGTGCGGTTGTTCGTGCGCGGGCAGGTGAACTGCGTCACCAGATAGCCCTCGGAGGCCATGATCTCGACCCCGTCGTAACCGGCCTCGCGCGCGAGCGCGGCGGTCGTGGCGAAGGCGTCGATCGTGCGCTCGACCTCGTCGTCGGCGAGGACGCGGACCTTGCGGCGGTTGATCGGGGAGGCGATGTCGGAGGCACCGACGACGTCGCTGCACTTCGCGTAGCGGCCGGCGTGCAGGATCTGCAGGCAGATCGGCGCGCCCGCGGCGTGCACCGCGCCGACGATCGCGCGGTGGAAGGGAATCTCGTCGCGCGACGCGAAGATCCCCGCGTCCTCCTCCATGCGCCCCGGGCTGTCGGGCGACACGCCGCCGGTGATGATCATCCCGGCGCCGCCGCGCGCCCGCGCGGCGTAGAACGCGGCCAGCCGCTCGGCCGGGCGGTCGGCCGCCTCGAGCCGCGTGTGCATCGACCCCATGACGATGCGGTTGGCGAGGGTGAGGGGGCCGATTCTCAGCGGGGTGAAGAGGCGGGGATAGGCGCTCATGGGCAATCGATCCGGGGGGCGGCGCGGGATTATGGTGCGAATCCGACGCGGCGGCCACGCCGGCGGCCGGTGTCGGAAGAATTGACAGTCCGGGGGGCCCCGGTCGCCCCGTTCGTTGCCGGATCAATGGGTTGGGCAGCTGGCATGAAAGCTGCATTGCCCTGCCGGAAGGTCGATCATTCCCTCGGGACGAAACATCATGGATTTGAAGCAGAAGCTGGCGGGCCTCTTCCTGGCGACGGTGCTGGCGGCCAGCGGCGTGCAGGCAGCGTCGATCGCGTCGGTGATGTTGAACGGTCCCCAATACATCCAGAGCGGAAGCGTGACGAACGACGCGGCGAGCACGGCCAGCATCGCGTCCGTCGTCTACAGCCTCGGACCGGCCGGGAATGGCATCGCGACGTGGGACTTGTCCGCCAGCAGCGGGGGCGGCGTCCCGAGTGACGGGCTGTCCAATCCGGAATTCGCCCAGACGATCACCTGGAGCGGCCTCGCGGTCGCGCCCGGCGCCACCTTCTCGTTCAGCGGGCTCGACATCGACCTGATCGAGACGCTCAACCCGCTCGTCGTCACGGGAGGCATCCTGGACGAGACCGGGTCGAGCCTCGTCGGCGCGTTCGTCACGGTGACGTGGAGCGACGGGTCCTTCGGCACCGGGCCGCTCGCCCAGCGGCCGTGGTCCGCCAACCAGAGCTTCCGCATCGTGTCCAACGGCGCGGCGACCGTGCCGGAGCCCGGCGCGCTCGGGCTCTTCGGCCTCGGGGCCCTGATGCTCGTGGTCGCCGCGCGCCGTCGCGCACGTTGATCCGCACGTCGAGCGGCTGATCCGAAGGGCGCACGGGACGACCCGTTCGCCCTTTGCGTTTCCGACGCGCCGTCGCCGCGCCTACCGCGGCGCGTGCGCCGCGTTGTCGACGCCCACGGCGTCGCGCACGTGCGCGAACCCGTCGCGCTCGAGCAGCCGGACGAGCCCGCGCTTGACCCGCCCGACGAGGCCGGGACCCTCGTACACCAGCGCCGTGTAGATCTGGACGAGCGAGGCGCCGAGCCGAATGGTGCGATAGGCGTCCTCGGCCGAGGCGATGCCCCCGCACCCGACGAGGACGTGGCGCTTGCGGTCGATGCGCCGGTACCACTCGCGGATGGTCGCCTGCATTCCCTCGCGCGCGATCGGGGCGGAGACGCTGCCGCGCATGCGCGCCAGTTCGGACGCCGGCGTCCGGAGCCGCGGGCGCAAGTCCTTCTTCGGATCGTAGAACGACAGGCCCTTGACGAAGGGGTACGGGTCGAGCGCGTCGAGCACCGCGTCGATGCCGGCCGGGTCGGACGGCGGCGTGACGCGAACGAACACCGGCACCGCGCCCACCACCTCGCGCAGCCCGGCGAGCAGCGCGCGCAGGTGGACCGGATCGTCGAAGTGCGAGAAGCCGCCCGCGGAGTTCGGGCAGTTCAGGTTGAGGGCGAAGTAGGTCGCGCTGCCCAGGAACGGCCGGGCGGCCTCGACCATCTCCCGGATGACCGTGTCCACCGGCGCCGGCGCTCCGGTGTTGGTCTCGACCAGGCTGATTCCCAGGGGAACCGGCAGGTGAATCCCGGCGAGCCGGCGCGCGACCGCGGCCGCGCCGTCGTTGGGCACCCCGTAGAACACGATGAGCCCTCGGTCGGCGGGGATGCGGAAGAGCCGCGGCCGCTCCGGGTTGCCGGCCGACGGCTGCGCGGAGATCGACCCGACGTCGATCGAGCCGAACCCGAGCGCCGCGAGCGCCGCGGTGGCGACGCCGTTCTTGTCGAAGCCTGCGGGCAGGCCGACGGGGTTGGGAAAGTCGATCCCGCCCGCGGACACGCGCAGCCGCGGGTCCTCGAAGGCGCACAGCGCGCGGATCGCCGCGCGGCCCCCGGCGCTGCGCCCGACGGCGCCGGCGACGTGAAGCGTGGCGCGATGCGCGCGCTCGGCATCAACGCTGAAGAGCAGGGGGCGCACGCACGCGCGGTAGAGGTTCATGGAAATCACTTTATACTGGCGCGACCCATCCCGTACCAGGAGACCCGCATGAGCGCGAAATGGGACTACAAGGGCATCGTCCCGGCGATGCAGGTGCCGTTCCGGCCCGACCAGTCGATCGACGAGCCGGAGCTGCGTCGCTTCACGGGCTGGCTGTGCGGGTTCGACGGGCTCGCCGGGCTCACCACGAACGGCCACACCGGCGAGGTGTTCGCGCTCTCGGCGCAGGAGCGCGCCGAGGTGACGCGCATCGTCGCCGACGAGGCGAAAGGAAGGCTGCCGGTGATCTCCGGGATCTGCACCGAGAGCATCACCGAGGCGGCCGAGCACGGCGTGATGGCGCGCGAGGCGGGCGCCAGCGGGCTCCTCGTGATGCCCCCGCACATGTGGCTGCGCTTCGGCATGAAGCCCGAGCACGTGATCGACCATTTCACCGCCGTGGGGAAGGCGAGCGGCCTCGACCTCGTGGTGCACGTCTACCCGTCGTGGACGCGCGCCGCCTACTCGCACGAGCTGCTCGCCGCGCTCGCCCGCCTGCCGTGGGTCAAGTGCTTCAAGGTCGGCACGCGCGACATGAACAAGTACGCGGTGGACGTGCGCTCGATCCGCGAGGCGGCGCCGGAGAAGACCATCCTCACCTGCCACGACGAGTACGTGCTCGCCTCGATGGTGCAGGGCGTGGACGGGGCGCTGCTCGGCTTCGCCTCCTTCATCCCGGACAAGCTGGTGGCGCTCTGGCGCGCGGTGCAGGCGGGCGACCTCAAGCGCGCGATGCAGCTCCAGTTCGAGATCAACCCGCTCAAGGACGTGGTGTACGGGTTCGGCGAGCCGACCGGCGAGGCGCACGCGCGCATGAAGTACGCGATGGTGCTCGCCGGGCGCCTGAAGTCGCCGCTGTGCCGCGCGCCGACGCGCGTGCCCGAGGGGGAGAGCGCGCAGCGGATCGAGGAGGCGGTGCGCAAGGCCGGGATGCTGGCGAAGGCGGCCGCGTGAGCGGCGGCGAACCGAAGGAGGAGACGACCCGATGAGCTGGAAACGCACTCTTGGCGCCGCGGCGCTCGCCTTCGCGGCGCTCGGCGCCCAGGCGCAGCAGGACCTGAAGTTCCAGGCGATGCCGCTCGGCTCGATCTGGTACGTGTTCGCCGCGAGCTTCAGCAAGTACGTCCAGCCGGCGCTCCCGGCGGGCACGAAGCTCGACGTGGTCGCGCGCGGCGGCGGGATAGGCAACGTGATCCTGGTGAACGAGAAGAAGGCCGACCTCGGCTTCGCCAACACCTGCACCTCGGTGTGGGCGATGGAGGGCGAGCAGGAGATCTACAAGGGCAGGAAGTACACCGACGTGCGCGCGCTGCTCGGCGGGCTGAACGAGGTGTGGATCGTCGGCATGCTCACCGAGGACTACATCAAGCGCACCGGCAACGACTCGATCGAGCGCGCGCTCCTCTCCAAGCAGCCGCCGCGCGTGATCATGAAGCCGGCCGGCAGCACCGTCCCGCCGGCGGTGCGCATGGTGTTCCAGGGCGTCGGGCTCGACTTCGACAAGTACAAGGCGCGGGGCGGCCAGATCCTCCAGGTCGACGTCGGGCAGATTCCGCAGATGATGCGCGACGGGCGCGCGGACCTCTATTTCGAGAGCGCCTCGCCCGGGCACCCGGCCACGCAGGAGGTGTCGCTCACGGTGCCGGTGCGCTTCCTCGACCTCCCGGAGAAGTCGCTCGCGGTGCTCGGCAAGAACGGGATGAAGGTCCACCCGATGCCGGCGTCGTTCAGGGGCCAGAAGGGCCCGACCAAGGCGGCGGATTTCGGCACCAACCTGATCGTCCACCGCGACATGCCCGAGAACGTCGCCTACGCGATCACCAAGGCGATCATCGAGAACCGCGACGCGATCGTCGCCGAGAACAAGGCGATGGCGAACTTCGTGGCGCAGGATGCGTGGCGGCCCGAGAACGCGGGGATCCCGCTCCATCCGGGCGCGGCGCGCTACTACCGGGAGCGCGGCTGGCTCAAGTAGCGGGCGCCGGGACGGGCACGGCGCACGGCGTGACCCCGGACGCGAACCTGCCGACCGACGGCGTCGCGGCGGCGGCGCCGTCGGCGTCCGACGCCCCGCTGCTGCGGCGCGTGCTCGGCCCGCGCTGGCTGGTCGCGGCCGCGTGGCTCGCCTTCCAGCTCTACCTCCTGTGGAACCCGCTGCCGCTCCAGATCGCGCGGCCGACGCACATCTGCCTCGCGCTCGCCACTGTCTTCCTGTGGTGGCCGCTGCGCCGGGGAGAGGGCGAGCGCTGGCGCGCCGCGCTCGACTGGCTGCTGCTCGCCGGCACCGCGGTCGTGCTCGGCTACTACCTCGCCGACTTCGAGCGCCTCTACGCGCGCATGGAAGAGGTGGACGCCATCCTGCCGCGCGATCTCTTCTTCGGCACCCTCGTGCTGCTGCTCATCCTCGAGTGCGTGCGCCGCGTGGTGGGCTGGAGCCTGCTGTGGGTCATCGCCGCGTTCGTCGCGTACGGATTCCTCGGCCGCTGGTTTCCCGGCTGGCTCGCGTTCCAGGGCTTCGCCTATCCCACCTTCATCGAGATCATGACCATGGCGACGCACGGGATCCTCGGCGTCACCACCGAGACCTCGGTGAACTTCGTCTGGTACTTCATCCTCTTCGGCGTGGTCTACTCGGCGACCGGCGGCGGGCAGCTCTTCATCGACTCGGCCCTGCGCCTGGTCGGCCGGCGCGCCGGCGGCGCGGCGAAGGCGGAGATCGTCTCGAGCGCGATGTTCGGCACCATCAGCGGGAGCGCGGTGGCGAACGTGGTCGCCACCGGCATCTTCACCATCCCGCTGATGAAGCGCACCGGCTACTCGCCGGAGGAGGCGGCGGCGCACGAGGCGACCGCCTCGACCGGCGGCCAGCTCATGCCGCCGGTGATGGGGATCGCGGCGTTCGTGATGGCGGAGCTGCTGGCCACGCCGTACGCGCGCATCGCGCTCGCCGGGGTCATTCCGGCGGTGGCGTACTACTTCGCCCTCTACATGATCGTGCACCTGAAGGCGAAGCGCCGCGGCATCGGCACGCTCCGCGCGCGGGACCTCGCCGGGGCGAAGCCGATCGCGCCGCGCAGCTATCTCTTCCTGCCGCCGGTGCTGCTGATCGCGATCCTCGCCTCCGACTACTCGGCGATCACCGCGGCGATGGCGGCCTCGCTCGCGGCGCTCGCGATCTGCTACCTGCGGCGCGAATCGCGCCTGGGCCTGCGCGGCTGGGTGGACATGATCGAGGAGGTCGCGAAGCAGGCCGCGCAGGTCGCGGTACCGATCGTGGCGATCGGCATCATCATCGCGGTGGCGATCCAGTCCAACCTCGCGCTCAAGTTCTCGACCCAGCTGATCGCGCTCTCGGGCGGCACGCTGGTCGGGGCGATGCTGATGATCATCGTCGGCTGCATCATCATGGGCATGGGGCTGCCGACGGTGGCGGCCTACATCATCGGCGCGATCCTGTTCGTGCCGGCGCTGACGCACCTCGGCATCGACGTGCTCGCCGCGCACTTCTTCGTCATGTACTACTGCGTGCTCTCCATGATCACCCCGCCGGTGGCGCTCGCCTCGTACGCCGCGGCGGGCCTCGCCAGGGCCGATGCGATGAAGACCGGGTGGATCGCCTTCAAGCTGTCGCTCGTCCTGTTCCTCATCCCGTTCGCGTTCGCGTTCGACCCCGCGCTGCTCTGGAGCGGCCCGGCCGGCTGGATCGCGCTCGCGTTCGTCTCGATGATGGCGGCGACCTTCGCGTGGGCGGTGTTCCTCGAGGGCTACTTCACGATGCCGATGAGCTGGCCCGAGCGGCTCGCCTTCTGCGCGGTCGCGCTCCTCATCATCTTCGCGCCCACGGGCCATCCCGCATGGTGGGCGGGCTGCGCCGGGTTCTTCGCGCTGACCGGCTGGGTGCTGTGGCTGCGCCCGCGCGGCCGCCGGGCGGCCGGGTGAACCGCGCCGGCGCCGGCAAGGGCCGGGTCTCGCCGTCCGAGGCGCGCTGGCTGCGGGACGAGGCGACCGGCGCGCGCATCCGCCAGGTCACCGCGCACCCGTCGATTCATCATCATCCCTTCTTCTTCGTGCCGCCGTACGACGAGGCGATGCGGCGGCTCGTGTTCGTGTCGCACCGGAGCGGCCGGCCGCAGCTCTTCGCCGAGGAGCAGGCGGGCGGGCGGCTCGTGCAGCTCACCGACCGGGACGACCTCGCCGAGTGGTCGCTGCACCCGTCGCACGACGGGCGGCACGTGTTCTTCGTCGCCGGCACCGGCGCCTGGCGGCTCGACCTGGAGACGCTGGCCGAAGAACGGCTCGCGGATTTCGGCGACGCGGAGATGCGCGAGCGGGGCATGGTCGGCGCCGCGATGGGCACCACGACGCTGTCGCGCGACGACCGCTGGTGGGCGGTGCCGGTGAAGGTGGGGAAGGTTTCGCGTTTCGTCGTGATCGACGCCGCGAGCGGCGCGGCGCGCGTGATCCTGGAGCGCGACACGATCGGGCATCCGCAGTTCTGCCCCGACGACCCGGACCTCCTCTTCTACGCCGGACCGCTGACCGATCGCCTGTGGCTCGTGCACCGGGACGGCAGCGGCAACCGGCGGCTGTGGCAGCGCGAGCGCCGCGACCAGTGGCTCACGCACGAGAGCTGGCTCCGCGGCCGGCGCGAGCTCGCCTTCGTCGACTGGCCGCACGGCGTGCGCGCCGTGCACGTCGACTCCGGCCGCCTGCGCTGGATCACGCGCTTCCCCGCGTGGCACGCGCACCCGGACGACACCGGGACGTGGTTCGCCTGCGACACGAACTTCCCCGACATCGGGCTCCATCGCTTCCCGGCCGTGGGCGAGGGCGAGGCGGAGCGCCTGTGCCTCCCGCGCGCGAGCTCGGTCGGCGCCCACTGGGGTGGCCCGTTCCCGTACAACGACGGGCCGCGCGAGGTCTATGCGCCGCAGCACACGCACCCGCATCCGCGGCCGTCGCCGGACGGGAAGCGCGTGCTCTACACCTCGGACGCGAGCGGGCACGCGCAGCTCTACGAGGTCCGCCTTGACTGAGGCGCAGGCCGCGCGGCTCGCGATCCGCGAAAAGCGCCACGCCGGCAGCACGCGCGGGCTCGCGCCCGGGTACGTGCAGTGCAACCTGGCCGTCGTCCCGCAGGCGGACGCATTCGACTTCCTGCTGTACTGCCAGCGCAACCACAAGGCCTGCCCGGTGCTGGAGGTGTGCGATCCCGGCGACCCCGAGCCGAAGCGCCTCGCGCCCGGCGCCGACCTGCGCACCGACCTCCCGCGCTACGCCGTGTACCGGAGCGGGGAGCGCCTGCCCGACGTCACCGATCTCCGCGCGTTGTGGCGGCCCGATCTGGTGGCGTTCCTGATCGGCTCGGGCATCACGTTCGACGACGCGCTCGAGCGGGCCGGCGTCCCGACCGACCGGCACCGCTGGGTGGTGCGTTCGACGCTCCCGACCGTGCCCGCGGGCCGCTTCCGCGGCGACCTGATCGTGACCATGCGCTGGCTCACGCCGCAGCAGGCGATCGTCGCCACGCAGGTGTCGAGCCGCTTTCCGCAGAACCACGGCGCGCCGATCCACATCGGCGATCCGGCGGCGATCGGCGCCGACCTCGCGCGGCCGCTGTTCGGCCCGCCGGTCGAGCGCGTGCCCGAGGGGCTGGTCGCGGTGTTCTGGGCGTGCGGCGTCACGCCGCAGCAGGCGGCGCTCGATGCCCGCGTCGAGCTGCTGCTCGCGCACTCGCCCGCGCACGGCTTCGTCACCGACCTGAAAGCCGACGCGCTCGCCGTCTTGTGAGCGGGGCCGGGCGGGGCTTTGCGCAACCTCGGGCTTGATGGCAAGCTAGCCCGCGTGGAACGCGGACGGCGCACCCCGAATCAAGCGGCGCGCGGTGGGCGGCGCGCCCTGGCTGGCGCCGCCGCCTGCGCCGTCC